>NZ_CAMLDX010000129.1 GCF_946478885.1 uncultured Bacillus sp.
AGGGCTCTTTTTGTTCAAGTCCCCGAAAATCCTTTTAACAGGAATGCTCTCTTACTGAGCATTTTGCTGATATTTTTCTTCTAATGCTTTAATTGCCTCTGTATAGCTCTGGTTGTTTAAACTTTTTAATTCTGCTTCAAACTTCTCTACTTCTGAATTAATCCAATCATGATACTCTGAATTTTTTCGATCCAAATATCGGTAAGAATCACTATCCATTTTTCCATTTTCTTTTAGAATAAACAGGATGATCCCAATATCAGAACCCTCGAAGGTAGCGTTAGCACCCTCTTCTGTTGTATAAACAAAAATATCAAGTTGATTTTGGATGCTTTTACGTTCAAGTGCTTGGGTGTTTTTTTCTTTCCAGTCTTTCCATGTTTCAGCTAAATCTGTTATTTTATCAAACTCTTTCTTTAATTCACTTTCATCATTTACCTTTTGGTAGATTCCATCTGTAGCATCAGCAATTTTGATTAATTCATTTTGCCCTTCCGCATTCACATCAAAACCAATGACATTAATAATAGGTGAAATATTTGACTGATAGAGATCTTTTGCTGCTTGAACAGGGTCATCATTACAAGTAGAGACACCATCACTAACGAGGTAAACAATATTCGTATTATTTGTTCCGTTAAACGATTGTAAATCTTTTTTTGCTTCTCTCAGAGCAAGACCGGTAGGAGTCCACCCGGTTGGCTGAATATGATTAAGAGCAGATTGAAATCCTCCTTCATCCATTGGTGCAATAGCATACATGAGTTCACTGTTGCTACAGGAAAGCTCCATATCTGAATCCGCATTACTTCCTTTGTGCCCGTATACCCGAAGACCTACTTTTGCACCTTCAGGTAATTGATTGACAAATTCTACAATGGTCGCTTTAGCTGCATCCATTTTATTTTTTCCACCAGCCGATTGCGCCATGCTTCCGGATGCATCTAAAATGATTTCAACATTAAGATTCTCTTTAAATTGATATCTGGTATCTTCAATTTCGGGGTTTCCTATTGCTTGAAACCGCATCTGTTTCATCAAATCCTCAGGTCCTTTAAACTTATCCTGAACAAGCTTTAATAATTCTCTATAAAAATAGTCTAGTTGTTCATGGGTCGGATTCGAGGATATATTGGGCAAATCTTTAAATGCCTTTAATGTCTTTTCAGGATTTGCTGTTTCTGGATTAAAGTCAACTAGTTTACCCACTGGAAGACTCGCTAATTCCTCATATGTACTTGGAAGAGGATCTGCCTTCATCGTTTCCTTTTTAGGTATTTCAGGCTGTTCCTGAACCTGCTCTTTTACCTCTTCCTTGACATCCTCTTTTTCCTTGCTACACGCTGGTACAATTAGCAAAATGCAAATGAATAGAACAAATTTAGGGAATAAATTCATTTAATCACCTTGTTTTCACATAAATTAAAAGAACAAACGCTCGCTCTATTACCCAACCATATCTGTAATTTTTTTAATAATATTTTCGATTACTTTCCCAATTCCATCCTTTTGACCATCTACAGCAGTAGAAATAATCCCAAGAATTAAAATTAAAAGGGCTGCTAAGCCAAGCCATTCTAAAGATTGTGCTCCTCTTTCATTTTTTACTGGAAACATTATTTTCGTCCATGCTTTCATCATTAAGTTTTTCATTTTATCTCTCCCTTTCTTATATTTTTTAGACTTTATTAAATAATATTGTTAGTACTCTTATTAAAAAAACGTTTATTTAAATAAGTCAAATAAATTACGATTGTCATTAAATATGTTGATGGCCATCAAGCCGCCAATTAATATGAGTGCGGACGGCATAACAATAAATGTTGTAATTAAAGTGACTTTAGGAGACGCTTTTGCCGCCTGTTCTTTAATTCTTTCTTTCTTTATCTTTCTCATCTCTTCGGCTTGATGTTTGAATGTTCTCGAAATTGGAACACCAAGTCTCTCCCCTTGGATAAGCGATTTAATTAACATTTGAAATTCCCTGCTTTCATTTCGGTTAAGTAATGATTGATAGGCCTCTCCTCTTGGAACACCAACATCAGTTTCCTGAATAAAACGACTAAATTCATCTTTTATTGGTCCTTCAAAATAAGGCACTATGTCACGCAGGGCTTGGTCAAGACCAACTCCCGCTTGCAGAGTAACACTCATCGTGTCCAAGAAATCCGGCAGCTGAAACGATAACTCTTCTTGCCGCTGTTTGGCTTTTTTATTAAGCCATAAAATAGCTCCCAAAAATCCTACAACAGGATAGATAATAACGGTAATTTCCGAATATGGAAATCCGAGGATCATCGAAATCCCACCAATTATTAAACCAACAATTAGAAGGAAAATTTTCAGACCTTGAAATCTCTCTACAGTTAACTGATAAGGAAAGCCAGCCTGCATTAACTTTTTCTTAACATCTTGATTCTCACTAAAAAAATTAACTCGTTGTCCAACTGCAGAAAAATCATCTGCATATTCCAGCATTTTCGCTATCACCTTCTCTCTTCTTGTTACTTTTTTTTCAAAAGCATTGTAAATAAATGTTTTTTCTTTGATATCTTCTTTTAGGTCTTGCTTAAGAATGTAGAATTTATAATAACTTTTAAATGAGAGGGCCAAGAAAAAGAGACAAAGGCAAATGATTATGATAATTAATCCATCCATTTTTTCATACCCTAATATTTGTTACCTTTCTTACAAGAATAAAAGTAAGCACTGTTCCACCTAAGAATAAGAGCAAGAGAATCAATCCAACACCAGAAAATAAGGGATCTAAGAATCCATCAATCACATTATTCATCATTAGCACTAAAAGTATAGGAATAATTGGAACAATATAGGAAACGTACCGTTGTTCTGCTGTCATTGTCTTTATTTCCTGTTGTAATATTTTTCGTTCTTCCAAAGTCTGGCTCATTTCATCCAAAACAGAATAGAGATTTCCGCCTGCCTTTTTTTGAATGACCATTGTAGCAACAAATAATTGAAACTCTTTACTGTTAATCCTGTTTTCCATTGACTTTAAAGCAACATTGAAATCGATGCCAATAGCAATTTCCTGTGCAAGTCTTTGAAATTCACCTTTAGCGGGTTCATTCACTTCCTGCGCCACTAAATTGATTCCCTGAGTTAATGTCATACCTGAGCGCGTCGCATTTGCCAGTGTACGACAAATCTCGGGAAGTTGCTCAATGATCCGCTGTTTCATCAAATTCTTTCTCAGGAGGAAAAGTAGTCTCTTTCCTCCCTCTAACACTAAACCTGCAATAAAGAAATTAACCGGGAATTGAATACTAAAAAAGTTTTGCAGAATGATCATAATCCCCATATAGGATACGAACAAAGCGCCAATGTACTCAGATGGTGTTAAAGGTATATTTGCTCCCTTTAACTTTTCGTATATGGGGCTTGCAAATTCTGTTTTATCAAATCGATCACCTAACAAGATAATGAGACTTTTCCTTTTTTCTCCGTTACGGTAAAAGGCATGAACATTTTTTTTCCACTCTCTTTTTTCCTTTCTATAGCCTAACAAATAATATAAAGAGATGATGGCTAGAAACGATGCTAATGTCGATAAAGTAAAGACAATCATCGGCTTACCTCCTCAAAAATTGGAACAAAGGCATTCTTAGGAAGAGTAATGCCAAAAACCTTCAGCTTCTCCAGACACTCGGGCATATAGCCTGTCGGAGTAAAGAAGCCAGTAATTGATCCATCTGATTCCATACCACTTCTTTTGAAATGGAAAATTTCCTTTACATCGTGTGATCCATCGGGTTTTTTAACAACTTCCGAAATAGAGACGATCTTCCTTGTCCCATCCGTTAACCGATTAGCCTGAACAACGATATCGAGAGCACCCACTATATATTCCCTAACAATATGGCTTGGCAGGTCCATCCCTGCCATTACGACCATTGCCTCTACACGTCGAAGTGCATCATCTGGAGAATTGGCATGGACTGTTGTTAGTGACCCTTCATGTCCTGTATTCATGGCTTGAAGCATATCAAAAGCTTCCCCGCTTCTGACCTCACCAACAATAATTCGATCCGGCCTCATTCTCAGCGCATTTTTTACAAGCTGTCTAATTGAAACTTCCCCGCTCCCCTCAACGTTAGCAGGCCTAGCCTCTAGACCAACAACATTGGGGCGGTTAAGCCTGAGTTCTGCAGAATCTTCTATCGTGACTACTCTTTCACCATAAGGAATTGAAGCTGCCAAAACATTTAATATGGTCGTTTTTCCACTCCCAGTTCCCCCAGAGATAAGCGTGTTCATTTTTGCCTTGATAATCCCTTCGAGAAATTGTGCCATCGCCGAATTAAGCGTACTGAAGTTTAATAAATCCTTCATCATAAACGGGTCTTTTCTAAACTTTCTTATCGAAACTAATGTACCGTTTAGACTAACAGGTGGAATTACTGCGTTTACCCGGCTGCCATCCGGCAATCTTGCATCAACCATTGGAGAGCTTTCATCAATTCTTCTTCCAATTGGAGCAACAATCCGGTCAACAATATGTCTAACATGATTATCATCTCGAAACGTAACTTCTGAAAGTTCAAGCTTTCCAAATCGTTCAACATAAACCTCATTAAAACCATTTACGAGAACCTCTGTAATGGAAGGGTCATTAATTAAAGGTTCGAGTGGTCCATATCCAACTGATTCATCTAGTATTCTAGTAATCAATATATCTTTATCGTGGCGAGAGATAATGACTCTCTCTTCAGCCATAAACTGACTGACAAACTGCTCAATACTCAGTCGCATTTCACCTTGTGAAAGCTTAGTTAAAGCTTCTAAATTGGTATCTCTTAAGAGCCTGGCCTTATAATGTTCAACTAGATCATCTACCAAATGATTTTCATATTGATAGGATTGCAGTTTGGCTGAGTTAACTATTTTTTCTTTACGTATATCAAATAAAGATGCCATTTGCTAATCCCCCTATTTTAGTACAGAAAGCCCCCATTTTCTTACATCTTTAGCAAATGGGATTAGCCTTCTTTCTTTTACCATTTTTCTCACAGGTTCACCTTTATTAACATAAGGCTGTAACCCTTTATCATCTAAACGTACCGAGGATGCAATTGGAAATCTTAAAAGGTTTTTTAGATCCCTCTCTTGAATTTCATTATTTTTTCCAATCTTATTAAGGATAATGGATGTTCTCGAAGGGAGCTCAATTCCAAGTCTAATGGAGAGATCCTCAAACTGCTTTAATACCTTGAGTGAAGGTGTATCTAATGTAAGAATGTAAAAAATACGGTCAGATTCTTCTAAAGCTGTTACAACATGATTGTTTATATAAGAAGGCAAATCCACGATTACAAAATCAAAACTTCTCCTGCAGGTTCGCAAAAGTTTAGCGATAAATTCCTCAGTAATTGTTTCAGCAGCTTCCGCATCACAAGGACTTATGAGTACATCAAGCTTTGAAGAATCAATTTTTTGAGATACATTTCGAATATGACTTTCGTTTAACTCATTCATAACTGGAGTCAAATCAGCAATGGAGCGATTAGATTGAATAGATAATAACGTTTCAATCCCCCCAAATTGCAAGTTCAAATCGATCAAAATCACTTCAGCAGTTGTTTCAATCTTTATTGTTTGTGCAAGTGTTGCAGCAAGACTAGATTTCCCACTCCCCCCATTACCGCTATAAAGAGAAAAGATCTGACCCCTTCCCCTTGTAAAGGAGTTAATCGAGTCTTCTTTTTTTGATTTATTCACTTCATAGTTTTGAAAAATAGCAGGGATTCGGTTGAGAAACAAACTAAATTCTTCTGGATAAACAAAGAATTCTGAAGCTCCTGCTTTTATGATATTTCTCAATTGCGTAAAATCCGATCCTTTAGCAATAAAAAGAACTAAAGTGGCAGGGCTAACAGATTTTATATATTGAATGCTTTCTACTGCAATATCATTTTCTGGTTGAACAAAAATAACGATATCCTGGAAGTCCCTATTTACCTCTCGAACAACTTCTCTTGAATCAATAAGTTGAAGGGTATAACTCTCGGAAATCGCATTTAAAATTTGATTATGAATGACCTCATCGTCACTGACTAGTAAAATTTTTAGATTCGACTCCATAGCACGACCTCTTAATCATTTTTGTATTTTGTTCCTGGTTCCCTTAACTACTGAGCCAAAGCCGGCTGAGTCTGTGTACTATTCTCTAACGTCTGCTTCTGTTCAGTTGTGACTGCTTTTGATTCATTTGTAATATCAACGGAGTCTTCTTTTCCAACATTCGCTTTTAATATTCGCACTTTATCCGCATAATTCTGTATATGAATAAGTTTGGGGGCATCTTCCATACTTACTTCTAGGGCAACTCCTGCAAATTTTTCATCTTTCCCCTGTGCAAAAGCTACGGGGACATCCCTCATAAAAATCTCCGTTTTTGGTTCCCCATTAAGATTAGTAGATACAATGATATCGACTCTGTCTAAAGTCTCAATAACTTGATCAAATTGAACCTTTTCAGATGGATACATCGCTACTAATCGATTGTTCTCATCTCGTAAGTTTGAAAATGACTTCAACATATTCTTTGTTATGATCTCTTCTTTTGATAAAGGGACAACAGAGACCTTATTAACTAGTTCATCCTTATTTGTTATATGTGCATGATTAACAAACTTTTTTGGAATCTCCATCGTTGTAATTTGATTTTCTTGAATAAGTGTTCTTACAGGAATATCACCCTTTGCCACATAAATTTTAGTCATTCCCCCTAGTTCAGCATTTAAGTCCCTAACCTTTTCTAAGACTAAGTATCCCGCCGCTGAAGCTAAAAGAAAGGCAAGAATTAAAAAAATGGCCGCTCTTCTCTTTGACTCTAACATCCCTAAACATTCTCCCCTGAAAAATATGTACTTTTACAAAGCAATTGGAAAAAACTTCACCACTCTCTAATTATAAAAATTATGTTTCTCCACTATTATTTGTGATTCAGGAAAAATTCTGGCAGTTAGTTAGCTAGTTTTATGACACTCGTAACCTCTACCTCTTCAGCTTACAGATTTACTAACTATTATCTACCAAAACGCTGAAGAAAGAGGAGCTAAAACAGCTGTTGTTCATACGTTTTCCTGTACACTCAAAAAATACACGTGTTCTAAACCGGTGAGATTCCTGCAACTGTAAGCCCTACGTTTAATGTTTTTCATCTTATGGTTTTTCCCTTCGAAACATCTATCTGTATAGGGTGTTAATAGTATTGAAGAATTTGATACTGCCTGTTTTCTACTGTTTTAGCTACTTCATGAAAGGATGGGAATGGGCTACCCAAGCCAGTTGAATCCATTCAGTTAACAAATGATCAACAGTATCATAATCCGTTGACTTAAAAAATTCCCTAAGAAGCTCTTTTAGATAATAGCAATAGACCAAATCGTCTTAAATTTCTAAAAACTCATCTAATTGTGATCGGTATTTTTTCTTATATCCTCATAACTTTTTAGAGGGTAAAATCTTAATTTTTTAAACCAGTTATTTTTTACGGACCTTGCTCAAAACTTGAGTTCTTTTTAATAACATGGTACTTACC
>NZ_CAMLDX010000130.1 GCF_946478885.1 uncultured Bacillus sp.
ATCATGTATAATTATAGTCAAATATAGTCAAAGTCAGAAGGAGGAGGCGTGGTGAGAAATATTTCGGATGTTATTGAGAACTACTTGAAAAGGGTTCTGGAAATGAGTGAATCAGAAATTGTAGAGATCAAGCGCAATGAAATAGCCGATAAATTCCAATGCGTTCCTTCGCAGATAAACTATGTCATCAATACCCGCTTTACAATCGAAAAAGGATATGTCGTCGAAAGCAAAAGAGGCGGAGGCGGATATATTCGGATTATAAAAGTTCAATCATATGATCATGCTGAATTAGTCGACCAAATATTATCTCTGATTCATAATCGCATTTCCCAAAGCAGTGCAGAGGATGTGATATACCGTTTAGTAGAAGAAGAGGTTATTACTAATCGTGAGGCAAGAATCATGATGAGTGTTATTGATCGTTCAGTACTATATATTGAACTGCCCCATCGGGATGAATTACGGGCACGGATGCTAAAAGCCATGCTCCAAACATTGAAATATAAATAAAGAGCAGAGCCAAAGAGGTGAGAACATGATTTGTCAGGAATGTCATCAACGGCCAGCTACGCTCCATTTCACAAAAATTGTAAATGGAGAAAAGGGCGAGATTCATCTTTGTGAGAAATGCGCTCATGAAAAAGGCGATTTATTTATGTTTAATAACTCGTCAGGTTTTTCTATCAACAATTTACTGGCCGGTTTATTTAAAATGCAGCCTAGTCTACAGCATCAGTCACAGGCAGATCCTTTTCAAAGTCAGGAAATTCTCCAGTGCGACAGGTGCTCCATGACATTTCAGCAGTTTATAAAGGCAGGAAGATTTGGATGCTCCAACTGCTATACTACATTTCAGGAATCATTAACACCGATTTATAAAAGACTGCACAGCGGCAACTCCGTTCATAAGGGGAAAATACCGAAAAGAATCGGGGGAACCATGCATATAAAGAAAAATTTGGAGGAATTAAAGCATCAATTAAAAGAATTGATTGCAAAGGAAGAATTTGAAAAAGCAGCAATTGTTCGGGATGAGATTCGTCTCTTAGACCGGAAATTAGATGAGGCATATGGGGGAGGGGAATAAAGTGTCATTGGAACGGTTTTTGAATCAAGCCGTAAGCTCTTGGATGAGCGCAGAAGGCCCTGACTCAGATATTGTCTTAAGCTCAAGAATTCGGTTAGCCCGCAATATTGAACAATTTAAATTCCCGTTTGCCTTTTCTAATGAAGAGGCTAGTCAGGTTATCCAAACCATAAAAAATAGGATGCAAGATCGCAGCTTTTCAAAAGCTGATGAAATGGACTTACTTATCATGGAAGACCTTCAGCCACTGCAAAGAAGAGTTTTAGTCGAAAAGCATTTAATCAGCCCTCATTTAGCTGAGACCTCTAGTCACGGTGCTTGTCTGCTTTCAGAGAATGAAGAAGTCAGCATCATGCTTAACGAGGAGGACCATATCCGAATTCAGGTGCTGTTCCCAGGATTTCAAATAAAAGAAGCACTGGAAATGGCTAATGAAATTGACGATTGGATAGAAGACTATGTAGACTATGCATATGATGAGACAGTTGGATATTTAACCAGTTGCCCGACAAATGTCGGCACAGGGCTCCGCGCATCGGTTATGATGCATCTTCCAGGGCTTGTTCTGACGCAGCAAATGAACCGTATTATCCCGGCAATTAATCAATTGGGATTAGTTGTTAGAGGAATTTATGGAGAAGGAAGCGAAGCATTAGGTAATATCTTTCAAGTTTCAAACCAGATTACACTTGGCAAATCTGAAATCGAAATTATCGAGGATTTAATGGGTGTTGTCAGCCAGATCGTTTCGCAGGAAAGAAATTCCCGTGAAGTATTAAAAAAGGCTTCGGGTATTCAACTGGAAAACAGAGTCTGGCGCTCCTTTGGGGTACTGGCCCACAGCAGAATTATTGAATCGAAAGAGGCAGCCAGCTGCTTGTCTGATGTAAGGCTTGGTATTGATATGGGATATATTGAAAATATTTCCCGTAATATATTAACAGAATTAATGATAGTAACTCAGCCTGGATTTTTACAGCAGTATTCAGGAGGTCCGTTAAGGTCCGAAGAACGGGATATTCGCCGGGCAGCTTTAATCAGAGAGAGAATTAAAATGGAAAATTAAAGAGCAGGGAGGAAGTGGACATGATGTTTGGACGTTTTACAGAAAGAGCGCAAAAAGTACTTGCTTTAGCTCAGGAGGAAGCCATCCGCTTAGGCCATAATAATATTGGAACAGAACATATATTATTGGGACTTGTGCGGGAAGGTGAAGGAATTGCCGCAAAAGCTTTATATGCATTAGGACTAAGTTCTGAAAAAATTCAGAAGGAAGTTGAAGATTTAATCGGCAGAGGATCTGATGTTGCCGGTTCGATTCATTATACACCTCGAGCCAAGAAAGTAACGGAGCTCTCTATGGATGAAGCACGTAAACTTGGACACTCCTATGTTGGTACTGAACATATCCTGCTTGGACTTATCCGTGAGGGTGAAGGCGTGGCAGCCCGGGTATTGAATAACTTGGGAGTCAGCCTGAATAAGGCGCGCCAGCAGGTCTTACAGCTTCTGGGAAGTAATGAGTCCGGCACACATCAAGGAGCTTCTTCAGCAAATGCCAATACGCCTACTCTTGATAGTCTTGCCCGCGATTTAACCGTAATTGCCCGGGAAGGCAGCCTGGACCCCGTAATCGGTCGTAGCAAGGAAATTCAGCGAGTCATTGAAGTACTGAGCCGCCGTACAAAAAATAACCCGGTTCTAATTGGTGAACCTGGAGTTGGTAAAACGGCGATCGCAGAAGGTTTGGCACAGCAAATTGTGAACAATGAAGTTCCAGAGATTCTACGCGATAAACGGGTCATGACCCTCGATATGGGAACTGTAGTGGCAGGTACAAAATATCGCGGAGAATTTGAAGATCGTCTTAAAAAGGTAATGGATGAAATCCGCCAGGCGGGAAATATTATTCTTTTCATTGATGAGCTCCATACATTAATTGGTGCCGGTGGTGCGGAAGGGGCCATTGATGCTTCCAATATTTTGAAGCCGTCATTAGCCCGCGGCGAGCTGCAATGCATCGGGGCAACAACATTAGATGAATATCGTAAATATATTGAAAAAGACGCTGCGCTTGAAAGACGTTTTCAGCCAATCAGGGTGGATGAGCCGACAGCAGAGGAATCCATCCAAATTCTGAAAGGGCTCCGTGATCGCTATGAGGCACATCATAGAGTTTCTATCACAGATGATGCGATTGATGCAGCGGTTAAATTATCTGATCGCTATATTTCTGATCGCTTCCTGCCGGACAAAGCGATCGATTTAATTGACGAGGCCGGTTCAAAAGTCCGTCTTCGTTCCTATACAACGCCTCCGAATTTAAAGGAGCTGGAGCTGAAGTTGGAGGAAGTCAGGAAGGAAAAGGATGCAGCTGTCCAAAGTCAGGAATTTGAAAAGGCTGCATCATTAAGAGATTCTGAACAGCGCCTCCGTGAACAGCTTGAGGAAACAAAGAAGCTTTGGAAAGAAAAGCAAGGTCAGGAGAACAGCGAGGTAACAGTAGAGGATATTGCCAGTGTTGTATCCAGCTGGACAGGAATTCCTGTATCGAAATTGACTCAGACCGAAACGCAAAAGCTATTGAATCTGGAGGAAATTTTACACAGCCGTGTTATCGGTCAGGAAGAAGCCGTTAAGGCTATTGCGAAGGCTGTCAGACGAGCACATGCTGGTTTGAAGGATCCAAAACGTCCGATCGGTTCCTTCATCTTCCTCGGACCGACCGGTGTTGGGAAAACAGAGCTTGCCCGTGCACTAGCAGAAGCGATGTTTGGCGATGAGGATGCGATGATACGAATCGATATGTCTGAATATATGGAGAAACATTCGACCTCCAGACTCGTCGGGTCTCCTCCAGGATATGTCGGCTATGAAGAGGGAGGCCAATTAACTGAAAAGGTAAGAAGAAAGCCATATTCAGTTGTCTTGTTAGATGAAATTGAAAAGGCACATCCGGATGTCTTTAATATCCTGCTTCAAGTGCTGGAGGATGGCCGTTTAACAGATTCAAAAGGAAGAACGGTTGATTTCCGCAATACGGTGCTGATAATGACCTCTAATGTCGGGGCCTCTGCATTGAAACGGAATAAATACGTTGGCTTTAATATTCAGGATTCCGATCAGGATTTCAAAGATATGAAGGGAAAAGTGTTGGAAGAACTGAAAAAGGCCTTCCGTCCGGAGTTCTTGAATCGTATCGATGAAATTATTGTCTTCCATGCGTTAGAGAAGAAACATTTAACGGAAATCGTGACTTTAATGTCCAGCCAGTTAATGAAACGTTTGGAAGAACAGGATATTACCCTCACACTCACAACAGCCGCAATGGATAAAATTGCTGAAGAAGGGTACGATCCGGAATATGGTGCCAGACCGCTTCGCAGAGCGATTCAAAAACATATTGAGGACCGTTTATCAGAGGAGCTGCTAAGAGGCACAGTGTTAGCTGGTCAGAAGGTCATCATCGATGTTGAGAATGGAGAATTTGTAGTTCGTACAGGAGAGCGTGAGGCGGAATCACAGCTGCAAAAATAAGCATGCGTAACACAGAGGCGGCTATCCGCAAGGCAGCAATTTCCAAAATATAATCATCAAGGATAAGATCCATTAAAGCTTTAAACATAAAAGGGGTATCCAGAAGTCGAAAATAAGACTTTCTAGATAGCCCTTTTTTCACCTACGAAACTCAAACTTCAAAGCAGTGGCTTGTCATGACGTTCATGTCAGCATATGCTGAATGGTCTTGGGCATTTCGTGTTTTTTAATCTTTTTTTAAGAAAAGTGTAATATACTTTATTTAATTAATAATGGAATGAAATGTTTTAAAGGATGTGAATGTGAGACAATGGCAAAAAGAAAAACAAAATTTATTTGCCAGGACTGCGGATATGAATCACCGAAATGGATGGGGAAATGCCCGGGCTGCGGTGCTTGGAATACGATAACAGAAGAAATAGAAAAAACATCAGCAAGGAAGGGTGCTTTTGCCCATACAGAGAAATCATCAATTGTGTCAAAACCGACTCCGCTTACAGCGGTTGAAACTGTCAATGAGCCGCGGATTAATACAGATTCAGGTGAATTGAACCGCGTTTTAGGAGGCGGGATTGTCAGGGGATCGCTTGTATTAATCGGGGGAGACCCTGGTATAGGGAAATCCACTCTATTGCTGCAGCTCTCCTCACAGCTGGCTTTGAAGAACCATTCTGTCCTTTACATTTCCGGAGAAGAATCGTTGCGGCAGACAAAACTGAGGGCCGATCGGCTGGGTGCCATTTCGGAGAATTTGCTGGTATATGCTGAAACGGATCTGGAGGATATCAGCCGTACCATTGATACTATAAAGCCTGATTTTGTCATTATTGATTCGATACAGACGATCTTTCATCCTGAGGTGACTTCAGCACCGGGAAGCGTTTCACAGGTTCGTGAATGCACGGCAGAACTAATGAGAATTGCTAAAACAAAGGGAATCGCTGTCTTTATTGTCGGTCATGTGACAAAGGAAGGTTCGATTGCAGGTCCTCGTTTGCTCGAGCATATGGTCGATACCGTGTTGTATTTTGAAGGAGAGCGGCACCATACCTACCGCATTTTACGAGCGGTAAAAAACCGTTTTGGATCTACGAATGAAATGGGGATCTTCGAAATGAAGGAATCAGGCCTTGCTGAGGTCACAAATCCCTCTGAAATATTTCTTGAGGAACGTTCACAAGGGGCTTCTGGTTCTACAGTCTGTGCCTCTATGGAAGGAACCAGACCCGTACTTGTAGAAATTCAGGCATTGATCTCCCCAACAAGCTTTGGCAATCCGCGGAGAATGGCAACCGGAATTGATCATAACCGTGTATCACTCTTAATGGCAGTATTGGAAAAAAGAGTCGGTATGCTGCTGCAAAATCAGGATGCTTATTTAAAAGTGGCGGGGGGAATTAAATTAGATGAACCAGCGATTGACCTTGCAGTTGCAATTAGCATTGCGTCCAGCTTTCGCGATCAGCCGACGAGACAGACGGATTGTATGATTGGGGAAGTAGGTTTAACTGGCGAGGTGAGACGAGTTTCCCGCATTGAACAGAGGGTTCAGGAAGCAGCAAAACTCGGTTTTGAACGTGTGATCTTGCCGGCGAATAATCTCGGTGGATGGCAGCCTCCTAAAGGCATTGAATTAATCGGTGTATCCACTGTGGCAGAGGCATTGCAGTATGCATTAGGAAGATAGCGGGACAGATGTTTAACGTTTAACATGATTGGGGTGTGACTTGGAGGAAGGCGGTTTCTACTGGTCAGACCAGTGTGTCTCGTTATCGACAAAAAAATACAATTGAACTCAGATGTTTATTGTGGTAGAATGTATTACTTATCATTTGACAGATGACTTTCTCGGGTGCTAACCTTGTACTATTGAAGAATAAAGCTGTCTAGAGGTATGCTCTATTCCTATTAAATGGAATAATATAACAAATTAATGGCGAATTTCTGAGCCCTTCTTCACATCTTTTTTTATTAAGACTATACATGTCCCGTTTGATGGATTAAAAAAATAGGAAAAAATATCCCAAATAGGGTTTTGATTTTTGTAAATTGTTTATAATGATTAAAAGGAGGTGAGGGAATGTTAAAGCGAATTGTGCAAGTTTGTTTTCTCATTACAGGAGGAACATTGGGACTGTTTTTAATCCCGGACTTATTTATTTTATTTTCATTACACAACATTCCTCTAATTAATAATCCATATGTATCTGCGGTTGTAGGAGCTATTATTTTTTATCTTATCTCTCTGTGGGCGATTGACCATGTCGTGCATTTTATTAGATGGGTTGAGGAGTCCTTGGTGAAGGTGCCGATTACAGATATAATTTTTGGCAGTGTAGGTCTTGTGTTTGGTCTTTTGATTGCCTTCTTAATCGGGTATGCGTTAAATGCAATTGATCTGCCTATTATCAATACTGTTGCGCCTATCCTTCTGACATTGTTGTTTGGTTATTTAGGATTCCAGGTAGGGTTTAAGAAAAAGGAAGAACTGCTGCAATTATTTGCTAATAAAAAGAGAAAGCCTAGCGAACAAAATGAAGAGAACCATGAAGTGGCTAATCAGAAGACTTGGAAGATTCTTGATACAAGTGTGATTATTGACGGTCGGATCGCAGATATTTGTCAAACTGGTTTTCTCGAAGGCATTATAGTCATTCCCCAGTTTGTCTTAGCTGAATTACAGCATATTGCAGATTCTTCTGATGTGCTGAAAAGAAACAGAGGCCGCAGAGGCTTGGATATATTGAATCGCATTCAAAAAGAGCTCGATATTAAAGTGGAAATATATGAGGGTGATTTTGAGGATATCGCAGAGGTCGACAGTAAACTGGTAAAATTAGCGAAGATTACGAATGGAATTGTTGTAACAAATGACTTTAATTTAAATAAAGTGTGTGAAT
>NZ_CAMLDX010000131.1 GCF_946478885.1 uncultured Bacillus sp.
CCGTGCACCTTCCGTCGACTGATTCCCATAAGCGTTACTTAAGCAGTTAGCTCGGTCCAGGCAACCCTGCGGCACATGGGATGGTCCACTTAATGCTGCTTCCTTCCGGACCTGACATGGTTCATGGGTTCCCATTGCGCAGGACCCGGACGTCAACACCACTTACTTAAGGCAGCCCTACAGGAGATCAGCCTCAGGAAGGGATTCAGTCCCGCTAGAGCGGATTGCGGGTACAGGGCACCGCTACCTCCCCACCTAGCACGGCAAAATTGATACCATTATATTGGCGCCTTTCCGACGCATAATTAAGTATACTAATATTATTGGTAAAAAGCAATGCCTATCCCTTGTCAGATTTTGTATTTTCTTTCTTCACTTTAAGCAGTTCCTGTCTCAATCGTTTTTCTTCCTTCTTCCTTTTCCGCATGGAACGGAAAAAATTTGTTAAGAGCGCCCCACATTTCTCTTCCAACACTCCGGAGACAACCTCGCTTTGATGATTGAACCGCTCATCCTGCAGTAGATTCATAAAGGTTCCGGCGCATCCGCCCTTCGGATCAGCCGCTCCATATATCACCCGTTCAATTCTCGAAAGCAAAATAGCTCCTGAACACATCGCACATGGCTCTAGCGTAACGTATAGGACAGCTCTCTCCAAACGCCAGGACCCTATGGTACGGCATGCCTCTTCAATCGCCAATAACTCCGCATGAGAAACAGCATTTTGATTGGTTTCCCGTAAATTATGAGCTCTTGCGATAATCTCTCCGTCCAATACAACAACAGCCCCAATGGGAACCTCATCCAGTTCAAGTGCTTTGTGGGCTTCCAAAATGGCCTCATGCATAAAAAAATCATCTAATTCCGATTTATCCATTAATCTCCATACCCTTCTAATCACTTTGTTTGAAAAATTATATCATGAATGGGCATCTCAGACATAAATTGTAAGTAGTGTTCATCCATCACAAATGAATGGTCCAACCTTTATATACATGAAACACGAACAGGAGGTATACAGATGCAAATTTATGTCGTAAGGCGGAATGATACGTTAACCAATATCGCACAGGCCTTTGGCACCACTGCAGCTGACATCACAGAGACCAATGAACTCCCGAACCCGAACAATCTGGTTGTGGGGCAAGCCTTAGTCATTCCGATTGTCGGGAGATTTTACTGGGTACAGCCTGGAGACAGCCTGTTCAGCATTGCCAGGCGATTTGGAATGACTCCCCAGCAGCTGGCTCAGGTGAACCGAATCAATATCAATCAGCAGCTGCAGGTTGGCTTTCGTCTCTATATTCCTCCGCGCCCCAAAAGCAGAGCTGAATTTAATGCCTATGTTGAACCACGTGGTACAACTGTCGATCCAGTCTTAGAGGAAAGTGCCCGTGAGGCAGCTCCACTCTTAACCTACCTCGCCCCCTTTAGCTTTCAGGCACTAAGAGACGGTTCATTAAAAGAACCTTTATTGAATGATTTTCCTGCTATCGCCCAGGCGAATAACAATACGTTAATGATGGTGATTACAAACCAGGAAAACGACCAGTTCAGCGATGAATTGGGCCGTATTTTATTAAATGATCTAGATGTCCAAAATCGCTTTTTGGATAATATTGTCGCCACCGCGAAGAAATACGGCTTCCGCGATATTCATTTTGATTTTGAATTTTTACGCCCAGCGGATCGGGAAGCCTATAACCGTTTTTTACAAAAAGCAAAAACACGCTTTAATGCAGAGGGCTGGTTGCTTTCAACGGCATTAGCTCCAAAAACAAGCGCTGAGCAAGAAGGGGAATGGTATGAAGCACATGATTACAAAGCACATGGGCAGATCGCTGACTTTGTTGTGATTATGACCTATGAATGGGGCTACAGCGGCGGGCCGGCTATGGCGGTGTCACCTATCGATCGGGTAAGACAGGTTCTCGAATATGCTATTAGCGAAATTCCCCCTTCAAAAATTCTGATGGGGCAGAATTTATATGGTTATGATTGGACACTGCCGTTTGTACAGGGAAGCATTGCTAGAGCCATCAGCCCGCAGCAGGCAATCGCCCTTGCAGCTGAACACAACGTTCCAATCCAATATAATACAAAGTCACAGGCACCATTTTTCTTTTACAGAGATGATCAGGGAAGGCAGCATGAGGTATGGTTTGAGGATGCTCGTTCCATTCAAGCTAAATTCGATCTAATCAAAGAACTCGGCCTCAGAGGGATGAGCTACTGGAAACTTGGATTATCCTTCCCACAAAACTGGCTTTTAATTTTGGAAAACTTTAATGTTGTAAAAAGAGAATGAATGCAAATAGGAATTCTTTAGCCTTTCTTTTACCGTGGTTAAACCATTATAGCTGCATCACAACAGCCAAAGAATGCTTCTCCATTCATCCGCGTTAAAAAATTCCACAAAAAAATAACGCTACTGAGATTCAGCAGCGTTAATATCTCCAATTTTATGCGCAATTAATTATCATTATGGCGGAGGAAGAGGGATTCGAACCCCCGCGCGGTTTAACCCGCCTGTCGGTTTTCAAGACCGATCCCTTCAGCCGGACTTGGGTATTCCTCCGTTTCAGACAATTTATATTGTACTATGTATAAAATCAATAGTCAAGAGCATTCCGGGCTTTTTTTACCCGGAATGCTCCTAATTAATATAATCTAGTCTTTCTCTCGATGATAAAAATATGCATTAGTTTTTAGGAGAAATTCTTTCTCGGTTCCCCATATACGGGCGTAAAACTTCCGGAATAATAACCGTTCCATCCTCCTGCTGATAATTTTCCAGGATTGCGGCTACCGTACGGCCTATCGCGAGGCCTGAACCGTTTAGCGTGTGGACATGTTCAGGTTTGCCTTTCGGGTCACGGCGGAAACGGATATTTGCCCTTCTTGCCTGAAATGCTTCAAAATTACTGCATGAAGAAATTTCACGATAGGCATCATAGCTTGGCATCCAAACCTCAATGTCGTATTTTTTCGCTGCGGTAAAACCAAGGTCTCCAGTACACATGCTTAATACACGGTAAGGCAGCTTCAACAGTTGAAGCACCTTTTCGGCATGACCCGTTAAAATTTCAAGCTGCTCATAAGAGTCCTCAGGCTTGGCAAACTTCACAAGCTCCACCTTGTTAAATTGATGCTGGCGAATTAAGCCTCTCGTATCTCTTCCGGCAGAACCGGCCTCAGAACGGAAGCAGGCACTGAATGCTGCATAACTGATTGGCAGCTCATCTCCGCTCAGAATTTCATCGCGATGGAAATTGGTTACCGGCACCTCTGCAGTCGGAATCAGGAAATAATCTTCTTTTTCAATTAAAAAGGCATCTTCCTCAAACTTTGGCAGTTGTCCTGTTCCAGTCATGCTGGCACGATTGACCATATATGGAGGAAGGACCTCCACGTAGCCGTGTTCCTCTGTATGAAGATCAAGCATGAAATTAAACAAAGCTCGTTCCAATCTTGCTCCTAAGCCCTTGTAAAAAACAAAGCGGCTTCCCGTCACCTTTCCAGCACGTTCGAAATCAAGGATATCTAAATCAGCAGCAACATCCCAGTGTGGCTTAAATTCAAAATCGAACTGTGTTTTTTCTCCCCAATGCCGAATCGGCACATTCTCATCTTCCGTATCGCCAATAGGAACACTTTCATGGGGGATATTCGGAATACCTAAGAGGATCTGCTCAAGTGCTGCTTCCACTGTTTTTAGTTCTTCATCAAGCCCCTTTATTTTGTCGCCTACCTCACGCATTTCTGCAATTAAATGGTTGGTGTCCTTCTTTTCACGCTTCCAAACAGCGACCTGCTGTGATACTTCATTCTTCTTGCTTTTTAATTGTTCTGTCTCCACGATTAACTCACGGCGTTTGACATCCAGGTCTTCAAAATGAGCAAGCTCTGATAAATCCTCTCCGCGATGCTGCAAGCGACTCTTTACTTCTTCAAAATTTGCGCGTAAATATTTAATATCTAGCATCCTGGGTACCTCCATATAATTTTTTTGAATAAGCGCTATGAGTATTGATTCCAACCAGATTCAGGTAAAAACAAAAAACTCCCGTCCCTAAAAAGGGACGAGAGCTACCCGCGTTGCCACCCTAGTTGAAGGCATAGCCTTCCACTTCAGTCGATAACGGTTTTACCCGAAAGTATATACTAGCCGTGCGGCGTTCCATACTTTGCTCAAGGATGGATTCACAAGTGTTATTCACCGATTCTCACCAACCATCGGCTCTCTTTTCGAACAACAGACCTGTTACTATTTCCTCTCACTGCTTTTTTCCTATTAAAAATTGTTCAACCACGTTACTTTATTTATTATCATTTTACAACAGGATTATACAAAATTCCACTTTTTATCGTGATTCATTTTAGAACCAGCCCTTTACCGTTGAAGCAATGCCGTTCCATATATCCGCGAAGAATCCGCCGATTCCTCTCATAGCCAACACAAACCAATTGGCCTTTTCTACATCTTCAGCAGCAATTAAATCAACCTTCACAGTATTGCCGGTATCAAGGAATTCGATCGATTCGCCTTTTTTTGCATCAATGGTGATATAACCAACCTTGTCGCCCTTTTTAATTGGCGCTGTCAGTTCATCATTATCATTCAGGAGCTTTTTATCAATAACAACCTTTGTTTTATATTTTTGTTTTTCGCCATTTTTAACTACCAGCTTTAAGGAATCCTTCGTATATATTTTAACTTTGTCTTCTTTCCCTTTTACAACAGGCAGAGTTTTATAATTTTTCACTTGCGCATGCTTTTTAACAATTTCTTCAGAAGAGAAATTTGAAAAAGCGTAGTTAAACATTTTCTTTGTTTCATCAAATCTCGACTTATAGGTGCCATCTGCTCCGCCTTCACCTTTGGCATTCATAACAACTGTGATATAGCGGTCACCGTTGCGCTCAGCCGTTCCGGTAAAACAATAGCCAGCAAAGTCAGTAGTACCGGTCTTTAAACCATCGACACCTTCATATTGGAAGACAAGTCCCTGAAGCATCCAGTTCCAGTTTTCCATATTAATCTCGTCATCTGTTCCCTCTCTAAATTTCTTTTTCGGGATGCTGGTTGTTTTCAACAAACCAGGATAGTCGTGCAATAAGCGATACGCCAGCTTAGCTGTGGCACGAGCTGACATCACGTTTTCTTCCTCAGGATTTCCTGCTACATGCATTCCTTTTAAATCAAGATTATTTAAACCAGTTGAGTTGACGAATTTATAATCTTTTAATCCAAGCTCTCCAGCCTTTTCGTTCATCATTTTAACAAAGCTTGATTCTGACCCGGCAATGGTTTCTGCTATCGCAATTGTTGCACCATTCGCAGAGTAAATCGTCATCGCTTCATATAGTTCTTTTATCGTATATGTACCGTCAGCACGAAGCGGTACATTAGACAAATCACGATCCTGGGAAACTTGATAAACATAGTCACTTACAGCATATTCCTGATCCCACTTCACTCTTCCTTCATCAATCGCTTCAAGAAGAAGGTACTCTGTCATCATTTTTGTCATACTGGCAATGCCCAGTACCTGATCAGGATTCTTAGAATAAAGTACTTTTCCCGTTTCAGCATCCACCAAAATAGCAGCACTTGCATTAATATTTAAAACATCCTCTGCACTTGCTTTATGTAATCCAGGGAAAAGATTAATAAGTAGTATTAACGCTAACAATCCGGCTAACTTTTTACGAGAAAAATATTTTTTCAATTGAAAACCCTCCAACATTTTATACACCTCCGTTATTTTAACATAAGTATGTCCGAAATAACAGATGGAGTCTTTCCCTATTTTTCATTTATCGGCACATTTCCATAATCCCTTTTTCAAAGCAATAAAAAAAGCAGGGCTAAGATAACTTCCCTGCTGGATTAGTTTATTGAAGTGAATAGTTTGGTGCTTCCTTCGTAATTTGTACATCATGCGGATGGCTTTCTCGCAAACCCGCACCGGTCATACGAATAAATTGGCTGTTTTCCCGCAGTGCCTCCAAATCCTTTGCCCCGCAGTAGCCCATGCCGGAACGAAGTCCACCGACAAGCTGATAAATGGTATCAGCAAGAGGCCCTTTGTAAGGAAGACGTCCTTCAATACCTTCCGGAACAAACTTCTTATTGTCTTCTTGGAAATAGCGGTCGCCTGAACCTTTTTCCATAGCAGATACAGAGCCCATACCGCGGTACACCTTAAAGCGACGTCCTTGGAAGATTTCAGTTTCTCCAGGGCTTTCCGAAACACCGGCAAGCAGGCTTCCCAGCATGACAGCATGTCCGCCTGCAGCAAGAGCCTTGACAATATCTCCTGAATACTTAATACCGCCGTCCGCAATAATCGCTTTGCCATGCTTTCTAGCCTCTGTAGCACAGTCATAAATAGCTGTAATCTGCGGCACGCCGACACCGGCAACAACACGTGTTGTACAAATAGAACCAGGGCCAATACCGACCTTGACCACGTCAGCTCCTGCCTCGTACAATGCCTTTGTTGCTTCTCCGGTTGCTACGTTTCCAGCAATAATAGCTAGGTCAGGATAGGCGGAACGAATATCTTTAATGGTATCTAGAACGCCTTTTGAATGTCCGTGTGCTGTATCAATTACGACAACATCTACACCTGCTTTTACCAATGCCTCCAAACGCAGCATTGTATCCTTTGAAACCCCGACAGCTGCTCCAGCTAACAATCGTCCCTGCTGATCCTTTGCTGAATTTGGGAATTCAATGACCTTTTCTATATCTTTTATGGTGATTAACCCTTTAAGTACGCCCTCAGAGTTGACTAGTGGGAGCTTTTCAATTTTGTATTTTTGAAGAATGTTTTCTGCTTCTTCTAAAGTTGTTCCAACCGGCGCTGTTACAAGATTATCTTTTGTCATTACGTCTGAAATTTTGATGGAATAATCTTGGATAAAGCGAAGATCACGGTTAGTAAGAATACCGACTAATTTTTGTTCTTCAAGATTATTGACGATCGGAACACCGGAGATACGGTATTTACTCATTAAGTGCTCTGCATCAAAAACCTGTTGTTCTGGTGTGAGGAAAAATGGATTCGTAATAACGCCGCTTTCTGAACGTTTGACTTTATCTACCTGCTCTGCCTGCTGGTCAATCGTCATATTTTTGTGAATAATACCGACTCCGCCCTGACGAGCCATAGCAATGGCCATTTCTGCCTCTGTCACTGTATCCATACCCGCACTGACAACTGGAATATTCAATTTGATCTTCTCTGTCAATTGAACCTTTAAGCTTACATCTCTTGGGAGCACTTCAGATTTTGCCGGAATTAACAAAACGTCATCAAATGTTAATCCTTCCTTTGAAAACTTACTTTCCCACATAAAAAAAGACC
>NZ_CAMLDX010000132.1 GCF_946478885.1 uncultured Bacillus sp.
TCTACCTTTGAACTTTCTTTTACCTTCCGGCATATCGCATGTTCACGGCCTCCGCGGCCGATAACCAATACATTCATTCTTTTCAGCTCCCGCGATCTTAATGTTTGGTATGTTCATGTCGAAATTAAAATGAAAGCGGCCGTTCATTCGAGTAATATAACGGCTCTGAACGGTGATCCCGCTTCAATATCGACTCTTTTGCTGATTAATGTTTGAAATGGCGTATGCCAGTAAAGACCATGGCAATACCATATTCATTTGCCTTTTTGATGGAATCTTTATCACGAATAGACCCGCCCGGCTGAATGATAGCAGTGATTCCGGCTTGTGCAGCTGCTTCTACTGTATCATCCATTGGGAAGTATGCGTCAGAAGCTAGAGCTGCCCCTTTCGCTTTTTCACCTGCCTGCTCAAGAGCAATTTTGGCAGAACCGACACGATTCATTTGTCCGGCACCAACTCCAAGCGTCATGTTCTTATCGCTTACGACAATTGCATTAGATTTTACTTGCTTCACAACTTTCCAGCCGAACTTCATGGCTTCCCATTCTTCATCAGTCGGTTTTCTGTCAGTTGGAATCGAAATGTTCGCATCATCCAGTGAATACCGATCAGCATCCTGTACCAACAGTCCGCCTTCAACAGACGTAAGGGTCATTTCTTTTGTGCCTTGTTCCTTGAAATCAATGGTTAACAGACGAATATTCTTCTTAGAAGTTAAGACAGCTAAAGCTTCTTCAGTAAATGAAGGGGCAATTACGATTTCAAGGAAGATCTCATGAAGCTTTTCAGCTACATTTTTATCTACTTCACGGTTAAGAGCAATAATGCCGCCAAAAATAGAAACCGGGTCAGCTGCAAATGCCTTTTCAAAGGCGTCAAAAATATTATTTCCTGTGCCGATTCCACATGGATTCATATGCTTAACGGCTACTGCTGCAGGCTCAGCAAATTCTCTTACTATTTGCAACGCTGCATCAGCATCATGAATGTTGTTATAAGAAAGCTCTTTCCCATGTAATTGAGTTGCGTAAGCAATGGAGAATTTTGAACCAAGAGGCTTTTGATAGAAAGCTGCCTTCTGATGCGGATTTTCTCCATAACGAAGCTGCTGTTTTAATTCATATGTCACCGTTAATTTTTCCGGTGTCTCCAGACCAACTAAATCAGTCATATAGCCGGCAATAATGGAATCATATGCAGCAGTATGGCGAAATACTTTAGCAGCTAATGCACGTTTTGTTTCAAACTTTACTTCACCAGCTTCTTTTAAATCGCTGATGACTTTTTCATAGTCTGCCGGATCGACAACTACAGCAACATATTGATGGTTTTTCGCTGCTGATCTCAGCATTGTAGGACCGCCGATATCAATATTTTCAATGGCATCGTCTACTGTTACATCCGGTTTTTCAATGGTTTGCTGAAATGGATAAAGATTTACACAGACAATTTGAATGGGCTCTATTTTATGTTCCGCCATTTGCGCCGCATGATTTGGATCATCAAATTTTCCAAGCAGACCGCCATGAATTAATGGATTTAATGTTTTAACGCGGCCTTCTAATATTTCCGGAAATCCTGTTACGTCACTAACCCCGATTACAGGTACACCATTTTCAGCTAATGCCTTTTTTGTACCGCCCGTTGAAATAATTTCAAAGCCCTGTTCCACTAATTGTTTAGCAAAATCTACTACCCCACTCTTGTCAGATACACTAATCAATGCACGTTTTTTCATGAGTTTCCTCCCCCGGTGATTTGCTCACCTGACTAAATTAAAAATTTCCATTAACGATTTAATACATTCTTTATGCCTTACTTTTGTTGTTTTAAAAAAGGTTGTTAACTGCCTATTTTGCCACTTTTTCAGCCTGAAATAGACTTTGTAAAACGGCAGGATATAACTTGTGTTCCACCGCATGTATTTTCTGTGCCAGACTGTCCAAGCTTTCGTTCTCTTCAATCGCTACAGACCTCTGATCAATAATGGGACCTGTATCCATACCTTCATCAACGAAATGGATCGTTACCCCAGTTTCGTTTGCCCCTGCCGTTAAAGCTTGTCCGATTGCATCTTTTCCAGGAAAAGACGGCAGCAGGGAAGGATGAATATTGACAATTCTTCCTTGATAAGCAGTTAATAAGGTTTGTCCGATTAAACGCATATAGCCTGCAAGTACAATAAACTCCACACCATGACCCTGAAGTTTTTCTAAAATGGCTTTCTCATACGCTGCTTTATTCTCATATTCTTTTGCGGTAAAGGTGAAGAATGGAATATTGGCCGCTTCAGCCCTTTTCACACAATAAGCATCTTTATGGTCGCATACTAAAAGCTGAATAGATGCCTCTAACGCACCTGCTTGAATGGCATCAATCATCGCTTGAAAATTTGTGCCGCTTCCGGAAGCAAACACAGCAATCTTTTTCATGAAATTTCCTCCGTTTTCCAAATGGCTCCTCGTCACTAGCCTGCTTGTCAGATGCCTTATTTTAGGGTAATTTGAATTCCCGGTACATCTGTTACGGTTCCCATTGCGTATGCCTTTTCTCCAGCCGCAGTAAAATGTTCGATGACTGCCTCTGCATCCTTTTCATCCACTGCAATCACCATACCTGTTCCCATATTAAACGTGTTGTACATATCTAGCCTGTCTAATTTTCCAAGTGACTGCATTAAATTAAACACCGCCGGAACTTCCCATTTATCCTCGGATAATTGAGCTCCAAGTCCTGCCGGAAGCATACGCGGAATATTTTCGATAAAGCCGCCGCCAGTTATATGTGCCAACCCTTTTAGCGAGAACTTTGTCAGAGCCTCTAAAATAGGCTTCACATAAATTTTTGTTGGTTTTAATAATTCCTCGCCAAGTGTGCAGCCTAGCTCCTTTACGTAATCCTGCACATTCATTCCTGCATCCTTAAAGAAAATCTTGCGGACAAGTGAATAACCGTTACTGTGGATACCGCTTGATGCCAGCCCAATTAACACGTCCCCCGCTTTAATATCCTGCCCTGTGATCATGGCGCTTTTCTCGCATGCTCCAACAGAAAAGCCTGCCAGATCATATTCTTCCTCACTGTACATACCAGGCATCTCTGCAGTCTCGCCGCCAACAAGGGCACACCCTGCTTGTTCACAGCCATCAGCAACGCCTTTGACAATCGCTTCGATCTTAACCGGATCCGCTTTACCGCATGCAATATAATCTAAGAAATAGATTGGTTCTGCTCCCTGCACCACAATATCATTCACACACATGGCAACCGCATCAATGCCGATTGTGTCATGGCGATCCATCATGAAGGCAAGCATTAGCTTTGTGCCAACCCCATCAGTACCCGATACCAAAACAGGCTCCTTCAAGTTTAATGTTGACAAATCAAACATGCCGCCAAATCCGCCTAATCCTCCAAGGACACCTGCTCGCATGGTTTTTTGTACATGCTTCTTCATCCGTGCTACAGCCTCATAGCCGGCTTCAATATTTACACCTGCTTGTTCATATGCTTTGGCCATATCGATCCTCCATTAAACACTTTTTGGCCGATTATTGCTGGAAAGCCACAACCGGCACTTTTTATACCATCTTTAAATCCTTAACATTCTTCTTGAGCAAATATGCTGGCCATGATGTACAACATCATTTTCCTTTCGGGAAACAGACGATGCATCATACATTTTCCGCGAAAGGAAATACACGCTGTACCCTTAAGCAAGATCATAAATTGTTCGTAGTCAGCACGTCGTCTTCTTTATTCTGTTTTGGATAGATTTCAGTAGGATATTTACCAGTGAAACAAGCTAGACAATGACCGCCTGTTTCGCTCCCATCCTCGCGACCAATCGCTTCGACCATTCCTTTGGTGCTTAGGAAGGTTAATGAATCCGCGCCAATGATCTCTCTGATCTCTTCTACTTCTTTATCTGCCGCAATTAACTCTTCCCTCGTTGAAGTATCAATTCCATAGAAGCAAGGGTTTTTGATCGGCGGTGAACTGATCACTACATGAACTTCTGTTGCCCCCGCATCACGAAGCATATTCACAATACGCCTGCTTGTTGTTCCGCGAACAATAGAATCATCGACCATTATTACCCTCTTGCCTTCTACAACACCGCGTACAGGAGAAAGCTTCATTTTAACCCCCTGTTCACGCAGTGACTGTGATGGCTGGATAAACGTACGCCCTACATAACGATTCTTGATTAGACCTAATTCATAAGAAATTCCTGAGGCCTCAGCATAGCCAATCGCAGCGGAGATACTGGAATCAGGTACACCTGTGACAACGTCAGCTTCAATCTTCGCTTCCTCAGCAAGCCTCTTTCCAAGTCTTTTACGCGCAGAATGAACATTAATTCCATTAATGTTACTGTCCGGACGAGAAAAATAGACATATTCCATCATACACATTGCCTGATCTGAGGCATGGGCAAACAATTCCGAACGAAATCCCTTATCATCAATAATCAGAAGTTCTCCTGGCAAAATATCGCGGACAAATTCTGCGCCAACCACATCAAACGCACAAGTTTCTGAAGCCACTACATAGGCATCCCCCAGCCTAGCCAATGATAACGGACGCATCCCATTAGGATCCAGCGCCACCATCATCTCTGTTTCTGTCATGATCAAAAATGCATAGGCACCTTTTAACATGCTTAGTGCGTTTTTCACACGTTCTTTATATGGAGTATTTCCGCCCCTTCTAATTAAATGGGCTAATACCTCAGTATCAGAGCTTGTTTGAAAAATACTTCCCTGACCTTCTAATTGACTTTTTAATTGTTCAGCATTAACTAAGTTTCCATTGTGGGCAAGGGCAAGACTCCCTGTCTGAAAACGGAATACAAGCGGCTGTACATTTTCATAACCGCTTCCGCCTGCTGTTGCATAACGGACATGACCGATTGCAGCTTTTCCTCCTTGCAGCTCCTTCATGGCATCGGCTGTGAAAATTTCAGTCACAAGGCCCTCGCCTTTGACTAATTTCACACTTTTCCCATTAGAAACCGCGATTCCTGTACCCTCTTGACCACGGTGCTGCAAACTATGAAGACCATAATAAGTGATCTGGGCAGCATCAGCATGCCCCCAAATTCCAAATATGCCGCATTCTTCATTGATTCCTTTTAATTCAGCAAGCATGGAATAGCTCCTCTCCAAGCAAATTCTAATGTATCAACAGAAACATTTACGATTGTTTCTCTGTTGTGAAGAATTTGCAATAATGGCTGTTCTGTCACTTCACCAATTAACGCCGTACCTGTCAATTTTTCAAATTCAGCTTTATTTTCTTTTTTCACCGTTAATAAGAAGCGGGATTGTGATTCACTGAATAGAGCAGATACCGGATTGCCTGTTACCATAATCTTTGCTCCTAAATTCGTTCCAATCGCACTTTCCGCTAAAGCAACAGCAAGTCCGCCTTCCGCTAAATCGTGGGCAGATGCAACTAGACCAGCCCGAATTGCCTCTAGGACAGCCTTTTGGTTTTTAGCTTCTATAGCTAAATCGATTTCAGGAGATTTACCGAAAATTTGGTCATTTAATAATTTTTGCAGTTCGCTTCCGCCAAACTCATCTTTTGTGTCACCTAATAAATAGATTAAATCGCCTGCCTGTTTAAAGGATTGCGTAGTAATATGATCCAGATCTTTCACAAGCCCGACCATTCCCACGACAGGTGTTGGATAAACAGCGGTTCCGTTCGTTTCATTATATAAAGAAACATTTCCACCAATGACTGGTGTTTTTAATACACTACATGCTTCGCTCATTCCATCTGCTGCCTTTTCAATTTGCCAGAAAATTTCCGGCTTCTGCGGATTTCCGAAGTTCAGGCAGTCTGTAATGGCAAGTGGTTCAGCACCAGAGCAGACAATATTTCTCGCCGCTTCAGCGACAGCAATTTTTCCGCCTCTCTCTGGATCTAAGTATAAGTAACGAGAATTACAGTCAGTTGTCATGGCAAGGGCTTTTCTGGTTCCGCGAATACGCAAGATAGCCGCATCAGAACCCGGTGCAATCACTGTATTTGTCCGAACCATATAATCATATTGGTCATAGACCCATTCTTTGCTCGCAATCGTCGGCTGCTTCAACAGCTTAACAAGGGTTTCCTCATAATTTTCGATTTCCGGTACTTTATTTTCCATTGCCTGAAACTCACGATAGTAAGCAGGTTCTTCAGAAGGCATATGGTAAACCGGTGCATCGGCTGCCAGAGCATCTGCCGGAACCTCTGCAGTAACTTCTCCTTTGTGGAACAAACGGATCATTTTATCATCCGTTACTTGTCCGATCGCCACACAATCTAAATCATATTTTTTAAAGATGTCCTGGATTTCCTTTTCCTCGCCAGCCTTTACCACGAGCAGCATACGTTCCTGTGATTCCGAAAGCATCATCTCATAAGGTGTCATACCTGTTTCACGCTGTGGCACTAAATCCAGATTCATTTCAATCCCATAGCCTGCTTTACTTGCCATTTCAGATGACGAGCTGATTAGTCCGGCAGCACCCATATCCTGAATCCCGATCAGTGCCTTAGATTGAACCACTTCAAGACAAGCTTCAAGTAATAATTTTTCCATAAATGGATCCCCTACTTGAACAGCTGGTCTTTTTTCTTCAGATGCCTCTGTCAATTCCTCGGAAGCAAATGTTGCTCCGTGAATACCGTCACGGCCTGTTTTCGCACCGACATACATAACCGTATTTCCTGCGCCTTTTGCCTGCCCTTTTTGGATATCCTTATGATCAATAAGTCCGACACACATTGCATTAACGAGTGGATTTCCTTCATAACATGGGTCAAAATAAATTTCCCCTGCAACAGTCGGAATGCCGATACAGTTTCCATATCCGGCAATTCCTGCAACGATTTCTTTAAATAGATATTGCGTGCGCGCAGAAGAATCCAGCTCGCCGAAACGAAGCGAATCCAGCATCGCAATCGGTCTGGCACCCATTGAAAAAATATCGCGAATAATCCCGCCGACACCTGTAGCAGCTCCCTGGTACGGTTCAATAGCTGATGGATGGTTATGGCTTTCAATCTTAAATACGACAGCTTGTTCATCGCCGATATCCACAACCCCGGCCCCTTCACCAGGACCCATTAATACATGCTCTCCTGATGTTGGGAATTTCTTTAACACAGGTTTAGATGTTTTATAACTGCAGTGTTCTGACCACATAACGGAAAATAACCCGATTTCCGTATAATTTGGCAGACGGCCAAGAATTTTCTCCACCATCGCAAACTCTTCGGTCGTCATGCCCATGCTTTTGTATACTTCTTCTTGTTTAATTTGCTCCGCACTTGGTTCAAGCTTTAACGACATGTGTTTC
>NZ_CAMLDX010000133.1 GCF_946478885.1 uncultured Bacillus sp.
GTTGTTAAGAACATAGCAGCAACGCTTCCTGCGTTTTGCAATGCAGAACGAGTAACCTTAGTTGGGTCAACGATACCTGCTTCAACCATATTTACCCATTCTCCAGTAGCAGCATTGAAGCCAACACCAATAGTTTCATTTTTCAGGCGTTCAACAATGACAGAGCCTTCAAGACCAGCATTGTGTGCAATTTGACGAACTGGTTCTTCAATCGCGCGTAATACAATGTTGATACCTGTTTGTTCGTCGCCATCTGCTTGGAAAGAAGCCACTTTATTGTATACATTTACTAATGCAGTACCACCACCGGCTACGATACCTTCTTCAACAGCAGCACGAGTAGAGTTTAAAGCATCTTCAATGCGAAGTTTGCGTTCTTTTAATTCTGTTTCTGTAGCAGCACCAACTTTGATAACAGCTACACCGCCAGCTAATTTAGCTAGACGTTCTTGTAATTTTTCACGATCGAAATCAGAAGTCGTTTCATCTAATTGAGCGCGAATTTGAGTTACACGACCGGAGATTTGTTCGCTGTTTCCAGCGCCTTCAACGATTGTTGTATTTTCTTTTGTTACAACAACCTTTGCAGCAGAACCTAATTGGCCAATTTGAGCAGATTTCAGGTCAAGACCAAGGTCTTCAGTAATGACTTGACCACCCGTTAAGATGGCGATATCTTCAAGCATCGCTTTACGGCGATCGCCGAATCCAGGAGCTTTAACAGCCACTGCATTGAAAGTACCGCGAAGTTTGTTCATGATTAATGTTGCAAGAGCTTCCCCTTCAACATCCTCAGCAATCAATAATAATGGTTTTCCTTGCTGTACCACTTGTTCAAGCACTGGAAGGATTTCCTGAATGTTTGAGATCTTCTTATCTGTGATTAGGATATATGGTTTTTCAAGGATAGCTTCCATTTTTTCGGTATTTGTTACCATATATGGTGAAGCATATCCACGGTCAAATTGCATCCCTTCAACAACATCTAATTCAGTTGTGAAGCCTTTAGATTCTTCAATTGTGATAACTCCATCGTTTCCAACGCGTTCCATTGCTTCTGCGATTAATTGGCCGACTTCTTCGTCACCTGAGGAAATAGCCGCAACTTGTGCAATAGACTCTTTACCTTCGATTGGTTTAGAAATAACTTTTAGTTCTTCAATCGCCTTTTGGATCGCTTTGTCCATCCCTTTACGGATTCCCATTGGGTTTGCTCCGGCAGTTACGTTTTTCAAACCTTCACGAATCATTGCCTGAGCTAAAACAGTTGCAGTAGTAGTACCGTCACCAGCAATATCATTTGTTTTGCTTGCTACTTCTGCTACTAATTTTGCTCCCATGTTTTCAAATGGATCTTCTAATTCGATTTCTTTTGCAATTGTCACGCCATCATTTGTAATTAATGGTGAACCGAATTTTTTCTCAAGAACCACGTTACGACCCTTTGGTCCAAGAGTTACTTTTACTGCATTCGCAAGAGCATCTACCCCACGAAGCATACCACGGCGTGCGTCTTCACTGAACATAATTTCTTTTGCCATTATGAATAACCTCCTTGAAATTACATAATCTAAATAAAAAAACTAACAATCGTTATTATTCAACTACAGCTAAAATATCACTATCACGTAAGATTAAGTATTCTTTTCCGTCAAATTTCACTTCTGTGCCAGAGTATTTTGAGAAGATAATGCGATCGCCAACAGAGACTTCTGGGGCAAGGCGCTCACCGTTCTCAAGAACGCGGCCGGAACCTACAGCAATAATTTTACCTTCTTGAGGTTTTTCCTTAGCTGAGTCCGGTAAAACAATACCGCTTGCAGTTTTTTCCTCTGATTCAACAAGCTCAATTACAATGCGATCACCTAGTGGCTTTAACATTTGAAACAACCTCCTCAAATATATATGTAATTAGTTAGTTTTATTAGCACTCACACTAACCGAGTGCTAACACATGTATTATATTAATAAATATGACTTCTATTTGCAAGTAACAAATAGCAAATTTATGAAAAAATTTTTACCCACAGGCTAGTATGCCATTAATCAAACTTTTTAAACCGCTATTTCCATGAAGTATTCTAAATCATAGCATGTTAAAATGTATCTTGTTTGAAGACAACGTACAATTATTGTTAAAATGTTAGGAGAAGCCTAGAGAAAATATTTTAAACCAACTGAAATGAGACAGCGAATATAAGGAGATACCATTTTGAAAAAAGAATATGGATTCATATTGATTACGTATATAACAATGCAGCTTTCCTCCATTATCAGCATTCCGTTAATGTCTTTCTTTGGCAAACTCCTTGGCAAGGAAATGGACCCAAACTTTGCAGTATCATCGTGGCTAGTGATCAGCTTTACTATTGCCTTAATCATTACACTATTTCTCTTACGCCAAGAAATGAACGGCTCGATGCGTAATGAGGATGCTCTTCCTCCCGGCCAATCAGTAGCCTGGGCATTTGGCGGAATATTCCTTGCCTTAATGGCGCAATTCATCGCCGGAAATATTGAATATTTAATTGGAATTGATGTTGGTTCGGAGAATACCCAGCAGATTGTTAATCTTATTCAAACCGCTCCCATCATGATTCTGGTTTCTTCTTTCATCGGTCCAATATTAGAAGAAATTGTTTTCCGCAAGATATTATTTGGAAGTCTGTATAAGCGATTTAATTTCTTCCTTTCAGGACTAATCAGTTCGCTTATCTTTGCCTTTGCCCACGGGGAACCGGAACATCTCTTATTATATGCGACGATGGGCTTTACTTTCGCCTTTCTTTTTGTAAAAACGAAACGAATTCTCGTACCGATCTTTGCTCATGTAGCGATGAATACCATTGTAGTCATCATGCAGCTGAATCAGGACTGGATTCAACAATACGAAAATATTCAAAGTTTTATTGGGGGATTTTAAACATTGAGACAATCACCGTTGTTATCTGGCATCATATACATACTTCTTGGAGTCTTATTTGTCTTTTTTGCGGTTCAAAACGTAAATGAAGAAGGGGGCTGGGGATTTTTCAGCTACTTATTAGTCATCCTCGCCACCTTTGACTTAGGATCTGGACTCCGTATCATCTGGTATCATTTCCGGGTGAAAGATAAATAAATAAAAAATGAGCTCAAATTTGGGCTCATTTTTCATTCAATTAAATATGGCTGCTATGAATCAAATTTCCATCGGCCATAAGAGTTTAGCTTATACAGCCTCTGTTGGGTAGTGCTTTAAGAAATATACTAGCGCTTGCAATTCTACCGCCAAATCAATGTGATGGACACGAATGTTTGTCGGTACAGACAATCTTGCTGGCGTGAAATTTAAAATTCCTCTGATATTTGCCTGAACAAGCCGATCTGTTACCGATTGAGCAACAGGTGCCGGGATGGTCAAAATCGCTACCTGAATATCATGCTTAGATACCACCTTTTCAATATCATCCATATGGTAGACTGAAACATCGCCAATTTCTCCGCCTACTTTATTTGGATCAATATCAAAAGCAACTTCAATTTTTGTATTATTATTTTTTAAAAAATTATAATTGAGAAAAGCTGTACCAAGATTTCCTACACCAATTAACGCAACCTTTGTTAATTCATCCTGATCCAAAGTTCTTCTGAAAAATGAAAGCAAGTACTGAACATTATATCCATATCCTTTTTTACCTAAAGCGCCAAAATACGAGAAATCTCGTCGAATTGTCGCTGAATCGACTTTAACTGCTTCACTCAGTTCAGCCGATGACACCCTTTGTTTTCCCGAAGCATGCAGATTTTTCAAAAAACGATAATACAGCGGCAGTCTCTTTGCCGTTGCCTGTGGTATTTTTGTCGTTTCATTCGTCATATTCTATCCCCTCTTGTCCCTTAGCATAAAACTATAATTTTTTCAGAATTATTTTTATTTTATTATAATTAATCCTATCTTTCCATTATTTGTCCGTTGAAAACGATTTCAAAATGAGTTCCCGTTTAAAATCTCCATTCTTGCCACCAGTTTTTTCTAGCAAATAGGTATTGCCAATCACCATCCCTTTATCAACTGCTTTACACATATCATAGACCGTTAAAGCACAGGCAGATGCTGCAGTGAGTGCTTCCATTTCAACCCCTGTGTTCCCTTTTGTTTTAACAGCAGACTGAATGAGCAATTTTTTATCCTTTCCGGCATCCTCCCATGAAAAGGAAATATTAATGCCTGTTAATGGAATAGGATGACACATCGGGATTATTTCCCATGTTTTTTTTGCTGCCATTATGCCTGCAACCTGAGCAACAGCTAGAACATCGCCTTTTTTCATTTGATTTGTTGTAATTTTATCGTATATTTCCCGACTGACTGTAATGCTGGATACCGCAATAGCGGTGCGAAATGTTTCCGGCTTTTCACTTACATCAACCATTTTTGCTCTGCCTTCTTCATTAAAATGAGTAAATTCCGCCATCAAGACACCTCTTTAAATACTATTCAACTTAACAAAAAACTATTATAAACGTAATCATAATAGTATGTTTCACAAACATATATCGTCTACTTATATATAATTGCTGCCATTTAGAGAAATTTCAGGTAAAGTTTGTGAAAGTTCCTACTACAAATCATACACTATTTTCGTGTCTATGTCTCACACTTTGTATTTTCATTCACATATATTATTTACAAATTTAGTGAATAAATGATACTTTTTTCCAATTATCATCTGGCCATGCTTAAAAAAGCCAACTGATAGCCATCTTCTTTATATTGCTGATGCTTTTTGAATCGGTTAATCTATTAGTACAGGGGTGAACAAAAACATGATCTTATTGCAAGTTAATCAATTATGCAAGTACTACGGTGCTGACCTGATTTTATCCAATATAAAGTTTGAAATTCAAACCCGTAACCGGATTGCTCTTGTCGGCAGAAATGGTGCAGGGAAGTCTACTTTGTTAAAAATCATTTCTGGAAGTCTGTCCTATGATTCAGGCGAAATCATTAAGCCTAAGGAAGTTAAGCTGGGATATCTGGCGCAAAATACCGGACTGGAATCCAGCTTATCTATCTGGGAGGAAATGCTGACTGTATTCTCCGATCTTCGGGAGCAGGAGCTACAATTACGCGCATTGGAAATAAAAATGTCCGACCCGGCAATGATTGAGAATGAAACAGCATATGCAAAAGTATTGAAGGAATATGATCTTCTCCAGGTCCAATATAAAGAACAGGGCGGCTACCAATTTGAAGCAGACATTCGCTCTGTTTTGCACGGCTTAAGCTTTGATTCATTTGATTATGACACAAAAATTTCCAGCCTGAGTGGCGGGCAAAAAACAAGACTGGCTCTCGGAAAACTATTACTATCCAAGCCGGATATATTAATTCTCGATGAGCCCACAAACCACCTTGATATCGAAACCTTATCGTGGCTAGAACAATATTTACAGGGATATGACGGTGCTATCCTCATTGTCTCCCATGATCGCTATTTTCTTGATAAGGTAGTTAATCAAGTCTATGAAATTTCCCGGCATCAAATGACTAAATATCCGGGAAATTATAGTAATTATTTAGACATGAAGGCAGCCAATTATGAAAGAGAAATGAAACTCTATGAAAAACAGCAGGATGAGATCTCCAAACTGCAGGATTTTATTCAGCGGAACCTTGCCCGTGCCTCCACAACGAAACGGGCACAAAGTCGACGTAAACAGCTAGCCAGAATGGAAGTGATGGATCGTCCTTCAGGCAATGAAAAATCAGCTATGTTTGGTTTTGATATTGATAAGCAATCTGGAAATGAAGTGTTGAATGTTCGCTCTTTAGCAATCGGTTATGAGAATGAGCTCATCGCACAAAACATTTCCTTCCATTTAACCCGAGGAGAAAGTATTGCGTTAGTTGGTCCCAATGGGATTGGGAAATCAACTCTTTTAAAAACCATTATGAAAAAGCTTTCTCCCTTACAGGGTGATGTTCAATACGGCACCAATGTCACAATCGGCTATTACGATCAGGAACAAGCCGAATTGACCTCAAATAAACGGGTGCTTAATGAACTATGGGATGATTATCCTTTAATGAACGAAAAAGATATTCGAACAGTTTTAGGTAACTTTCTTTTTTCTGGCGATGATGTTCTCAAAGTAGTCTCAAGCTTGAGTGGCGGAGAAAAGGCTCGGCTGGCACTGGCAAAGCTCATGCTGCAAAAAGCAAACCTTCTTATCCTCGACGAACCGACTAACCATCTGGATTTGGACAGCAAAGAAATTCTAGAAAATGCCTTGATTGATTATCCCGGAACTCTTTTATTCGTTTCCCATGACCGTTATTTTATTAACCGCATTGCCTCTAAGGTAATTGAACTGAGTAAGGGGGGCCCTGTGGAATATCTCGGAGATTATGACTATTATGTTGAAAAGAAATTGGAACAGGAAGAGTTAAAAGCTCTAGAGGAGACCAAGAAACAAGCAAGTCATCAGGTCATACAAGAAAAAACAAGCTATCAACAAGATAAGGAAGCGAAAAAGCTTGAGCGGCAGCGGCAACGAAGAATCGAGGAAATAGAAAATAACATCGAAAGTTTGGAACTGAAATTGGAAGAAAACAATGAGATTCTATGTGATCCGCAATATTTCCAGGACCATGAAAAGCTACTGGAAATTCAACAGGAAAACGACCAGCTTAAACTCGAGGTCGAAGCTCTGATGGAAGAATGGACAACGCTCTCAGATGAATAAGCCAAGCTGTACTGAAAGGCATCTTGGCAAGTACAAACCACTATGAACGCTAAATGCTATATTGTACCTTACATGATACATTTATGTATCTAAAAGTGGGGGAACCCTCCTTAGGCGGGTTTAATCCCGGAAGGAAAGAGGAGCGGTTTTTAGGCATTTATATGCCTAGGAACCGCTCCTTTTATGATTCACTATATTTATTCACATTTCTATTCACAGCCTAATAACTTATATGAAGGCTTTCCACATATTTTTCCACAATATCCACATAACTCGTTGATTTTATCCACATAATCCACATTTATGCACAAAGTTATCCACATTTTCCACAGCTTTCTTCAGATTTTCCATTTTATTTGTGGATTAGCATCTGACTAAGGTCAATCAGGGCTGAGATGTGCTGGGGAAAAGACGTTCTCATAGCCAGTATGGATATTTCAAAATACAAGGAAATTTTTTGCTTTTATCATACATATTTTGAACTAAGTAATGGGGTACCTGATGCTTTTTTGTTTTCATGTGGTATGATGAGGCCTTCATGGGGCGCTTTATTTCGTGGATCCTCCTTTTTCGCATCCCTTGAACC
>NZ_CAMLDX010000134.1 GCF_946478885.1 uncultured Bacillus sp.
CCATTTTGAATCGAGGATTTTCTTCCATGGAGGTGAGATACATGTTCACTGTCGCAGTTATCGGTTACTTATCAATCTCCTTTGCCATTACTTATCTATTCTTTCGTTTCATCAGTAAATCCAGGCATCCACAAAAGACTTTATTCAGCTACACTTTTTGTTCGACACTTGTCTTTGGCCTGCTATGTTTAGCAATTAGCGGACCTTATTTGGATACCGGCATACAAGAAAAACTAGATAGAGCATTGGCAGCCAATACAACCTTATCATCAGAAAATAAGGAATTAAAGGCAGAGGAGACGAAACTTAAAAAAGATATAACTAATTTGAAATCTGAGGTTGCAGCCCATAAAGCCAAGATCAAAGCATTGGAAAATGATAATAAAGAAATGACTTCTAATGAAACTAGTTTGAATGATCAATTGAATGAACTAACAGCTAATAATGCAACGCTGCAAACTGAAGTGCAAGACTTGAAGGAAAAACTCTCCAACATTTCTGCCTTAACCTCTACAAGTTCAAATTAAATCTACTACTCAAATGAAACCTACTAGATGAACTTGTGCAAATTTTTCCAACTAAAGATGATAAGTAAACAGGCCTTTTTCCCATCGACAATACGTGATAGGAAAAAGACCTGTTATCAAGAAGCTCTATATTCGTAAGCCTTCCGCTAAAGAAAAGGCCGGTTTATAGAAATCAAACCGGAACCTTTCCCCCTGTTTATTTTTGCATTTTTTCTACTTTATTTTTTAAGACGCCCACTTCCTGAACTAGCTGGCTTACTTTTCCCGATAATCTGGATATGGTCAGGGTCAGGGAAAAGATAAGGGCAAATTGGAAAATGGATGCTAATAGGAATATCGCATTAACAGGTTCCTTGATACTCAATAAGTCTGCTATAAATGTGCCGATTTGGGTAAAAAAGGCTAATAAAATATTGATAACGCAGAAAAAGATCCAGAGCAACGAATATTTCAGCTCCAGATTGTATTTTTTGATCAGGTTAATAATCAGCAAAAATGTTAACAATGAAAGGATTATTAATGTAAGTTGCAATCTTAAGGTTATCATTATGCTCTCCTCTTTGTCATTCAACCCTTATCTTCCTCTATATACAGGGAAGCATTAGGTTAGGCCGGCCTTTCTCAAATTATCGATTAAAATCGCCAATGATACTTTAATCATATAATAGACCGATTTAAAGGCATTAATGCTCGACTCGCCGCCTTTTCTTTCATTCATTAAAACCGGCACTTCCTGAATCCTGTACTGGTTCCTCAATAGAAAGACAATGGATTCCGGCTCTGGATAATCAATGGGGTATCTGTTGCTGAAGAGCTCAATCACCTTTCGATTACTGGCTCTGAATCCAGAGGTAGGATCCGTGATTTGTTTCTTATGTAAAAGACGGATCAAAAAAGAAAAGTATTGAATCCCCATTCTTCTTGTAAAAGTAGACTGAAAACCATCTTTTTTTAAATATCGGGAACCGATGACAAGATCGGCATTGCCCTCTGCGATCGGCTTGATCAACTCTTTAATATAGGCAGGATTATGCTGTCCATCTCCATCCACTTGAATGGCAATATCATATCCATTTAATTTGGCATATTTATAACCCGTTTGAACGGCGCCGCCAATACCTAAATTCGACGGCAGATCGATGACGTTCAGACCTAACTCTCTACAGATCGCTGATGTCTTATCCCTTGAACAATCATTAATGACCAGAACGTCAACATTATCCATGTCGCGGAATTGTTCAGCCACAAACTGAATTCCCTGCTCTTCGTTGTATGCCGGAACAATCGCTAAAATTTTCACCAACATGACCCCCTCAAAATTTTATAGATCTATTTAAAACGACTTTACTAGCGGCCAGTCTTAAGTCGATAGGATAAACATTGATTATTCTATCCCATTGTCCCATACATCGAGGTTCTATTTCAATGGTACGGATATCTCGTGAAAACCATACAGCACAGCTGACAGACAGGGTGTGTATGATAACATGAATTGCGAGATTACTTATTGTGCTTTGTAATCAAAATAAGCCTGTCCAACCAAGTACCGATCACTAAACACGACTTTATTATATAACACTAATCGTCAAAATCTCCAAATATTAGGAGACCTTTTCACGGATAAGGATACCACAAAAATCTATTTTAATGAATAAGGTGCCTCCCATCCATACTGAAATTCGTGTCATTCTCACATCATGTTAGCAAAACTCATTCTTTCAGATCCACTATCAGTTGATAAACATACAGAATATGGTAACATTGATTTTAATATCAACAACTATTTCGAGGAGAAAAATAAGTGGAAGAACAATTTGCAAAAATAAATCGGAAAATACATTATCTATTTCTTATGATAGTCATTCCCGCAGGTATATTTTGGGCTTATTTAATTCCTCCTTTTCAAACCCCTGATGAAACGGTACATTTCTATCGTGCTTATGAAATCTCAGAAGGGCATGTGCTGAGCAGCCACGACGAAAATGGAAGAATAGGCAACTATTTTCCTGCCGCAATTAAAGAGTTCATTGATAAAGTTAGACTTGACGAAATCATCTTTCACCCTGAAAAGAAATTATCTCATCAGGATCTAGAGGAAGCGAAACAAATAGAGCTATCCGGAGAGAGGATTTTCTATTATTTCCCTTCCAGTGCCATATATAGCCCGATCCCTTACCTACCTCAGGCACTTGGCATTTTTATCGCCAGGGGATTAGATATGTCCGTTTACCACATGACAATTGCCTCTAGGATATTGAATTTAATCACCTATGCGATGTTGACCTTTTTTGCCATCAAGATCATTCCACGGCTGAAAACTTGTTTGTTTTTATTAGCGCTTATGCCGATGACTTTGCACCAAGCCGCCTCCATCAGCGGAGATTCGCTTCTTTTTGGTGTCGCCTTTTTAATGATTGCTTATATTTTCCGGCTCATTTTTTCCGAGGAAACTACCACCTTTACATTAAAGGATTTTTCCATCCTTTTAGCTCTATCGGCTGCTGTCTCTTTAGCAAAACCTGCTTATTTTTTATTTTTTCTTATGCTCTTTTTGATTCCTGTCAAAAAATACAAAAACAAAAGGATTTACTGGAAATATAATAGTATAATCGGTGTTATTTCATTAGCCGTCCTGTTCGGCTGGATGGCCTTCGGGAATAAAGCGCCGATGCCTACCGATCCAGTTGAACAAGCAAAATGGATCCTGTTGCACCCTGTACAGTATGCCAAACAATTAATTGGAACATTTATATACGATGACCAGCTCTATCTGCAGTTTGTTGGTGTGCTGGGCTGGCTTGATACACACATTCCATATGTCTTTAGTATCCTATTTACGATATTATTCACTGCATCCATTACATTGGAGAAATGCAGCGAGCATAAAAATAAAGCCACTTTTATCCGAGGACTCCTACTATTAGGATTTTTCCTCGCTGAAGCAGCGATTGTAGTGACCCTGTTATTCATTGGCTGGCCGCAGAACGATTCGCACCGCGTTTACGGAGTTCAAGGAAGATATTTTATCCCGATCTTTTTAATAGGAGCATACAGCCTATACGTCATATTGCCATGGCTGAAAAAACGACAATTTGCCTTTTACTTACTGGCCGTTGTTATCGCTTTCCTATTCTCATCTTATTGTCTCTACTTGCGGTTTTATCAATAAAATCGTGAGACCGATCGTAGCCATAAAAACTATTCTATAATATTTTTAAAAGTATCATTCAAGCTTCAATATCTCCACCAAAGCAAAAAAAATGAATAGGAGAGAATACTATCACGGCTATCTTTTTTAAGGACCTACCGACTTTTGTAGGCCCTTTTTTACGCTTCAAAACATTGATATATCAGTGTTTTTGGCCATTTTGTTTTAGGCTTTGGACCGCTTCCTGCCTGTATGGATATAGGCAAAAATACAAGGATGACGCATAAAAATACACAGCCCTTTCTTTGAATATATTCTATGAGCAAATTATTATATTTTTTGCAAAATAGAGTCTATACTTAAATTATTGAAAATAACATCGATGTTATTTTCAATTAAGACATCTAAATGAAAGGGATGTGCGATATGAGTGTAGTAGCAAAAAATGCGTTGGAAACTGAGTATAAGCTGTATATTAATGGTCAGTGGATTGAAGGATCAGATGGCAAACGAATGGCCTCCTATAATCCAAGTACAGGAGAAAAGCTGGCAGATTTCATCGATGCAAGCTACGCCGATGTGGATGCTGCTGTTGAGGCAGCTCAAAAAGCTTTCAAAACTTGGAAACTCGTAGGAGTAGAAGAAAGAAGTAAGTTATTATTACAGATTGCTGATTTAATAGATGAAAACAGGGAACATTTAGCGATGGTTGAAACATTGGATAATGGGAAGCCATTACGCGAAACATTGAATGCGGATGTGCCATTAAGTGCCGATCATTTCCGCTATTTCGCCGGAGTCATTCGTTCTGAGGAAGGAACAGCTAAAGAATTAGATGACAATACAATAACCATTACCTTACAAGAACCGATTGGAGTTGTAGGACAAATTATACCATGGAACTTCCCGTTGCTTATGGCTGCTTGGAAAATCGCCCCTGCGATTGCGGCCGGTAATACAGTGGTGATCCATCCATCTTCTTCCACTCCGCTCAGCATTTTAGAATTAGCTAAATTATTAGATCAGGTTCTTCCAGCCGGAGTCGTGAATGTGATTACCGGTAGAGGCTCCTATTCCGGAGATTACATGCTTCATCATGAAGGATTTAGCAAATTAGCCTTTACTGGTTCAACTGAAGTTGGCTATACTGTTGCAAAGGCTGCGGCAGATCGCTTAATTCCGGCAACCTTGGAGCTTGGCGGAAAATCAGCAAATATTTTCTTCGATGATGCTCCATGGGAAAGGGCTGTTGAAGGAGCAGCAAACGGCATTTTGTTTAACCAAGGGCAGGTTTGTAGCGCAGGTTCCCGTATTTTTGTACAGGAAGGCATTTATGACCAATTTCTTGCTGCATTAAAAGAAAAATTTGAAAGTGTTAAAGTTGGTCTTCCTTGGGAAGATGGTGTGCAAATGGGCGCCCAAATCAACCAAAGACAACTCAACAAAATTTTGAAATATGTGGAAATCGGCAAAGAAGAAGGGGCAAAACTCGTGACTGGCGGCTATCAGCTAAAGGACAATGGATTAGATAAGGGTGTATTCATGGCTCCTACGATTCTCGCTGATGCAACAAATAGCATGAGAATTGCCCAAGAAGAAATCTTTGGACCAGTTGCCACCGTGATTAAATTTAAAACTGAAGAAGAAGTTATTGCCATGGTTAATGATTCTGAATATGGTCTAGGCGGCGGTGTTTGGACAAGCAATTTGAATACAGCCCTTCGCGTGGCGCGAAAAGTCGAAACCGGTCGTATGTGGGTCAACCAATATACGAACTTTGCAGCAGGTGCTCCATTCGGCGGCTACAAAAAATCCGGCATCGGTCGTGAAACCTACAAGAGCATCTTGGATGCCTATACACAAACTAAAAATATCTTTATCAGCCTAAAGGAAGAAGTAGACGGATTATATTAAACAACTATGAACAAGGTTGGCTGATCATTCATAACCAAAAAAAGGGCATCCAAAAGTCGTAATTTAAACTTTTGGATGTCCTTTTTTCATGTTTCACAGCCTTGATATATTAACATTTCTTGTCTTCTAACCATTGCTGCAACAGGACTAGCCCACATATAACGGACGGATACTTAGGTCCTGAGAACAAAGAAGTTATTTAATTCCATTCTCAACAACTACTTTTGAGGAAACCAGATTAACTATGTTAGCAATGGTATCTGCTACAGGGCAACGTGATTCAATATATTCTTTATATGCTTCAATTTTCTCCTGAGGGGCTGTTGTTTCAATATGAAATGTACATCTTATTGTTTGAAAACCCGGTCGCACATCTGATTTACCAAGAAACCCGTCAGTGTCCAAATCTCCTTCTACTTCAACCCAAAAATTCTGCAGATCAATCTCAAATTTCTTCGCATAGGTTCTTGCTACAATAGACTGGCAAGCACCAAGAGCAGAAAGGAGAAGTTCAACAGGATTCATCCCTTTGTCTGTGCCGCCTAAATTCTTAGGTTCATCAATTATTATCTTATGTCCTCTAACTTCCGCTTCCACCAACACGTTTTCTTTTAACAAAGTTTTTGCCTTGAATGTTGATAATGCCATTTAGAAGCCTCCTTTTTATTAATTGTTACAATATCAAACCAATTTTGCAATATCCTGCAAATTGAATGACAGCACAATCATAAAACCAAGTAATTTTATGTGTATTTAAGTATGAATATTACCATAAAATTTCATATAGTCAATTAAATCAATTTCATCATCCTTATATTAAGGAAGTCTACAGCTAAATATCCAGAACACTCACATTTATATTGTAAAAATAGCGGAATTAGCTTATTCCACTGAAGATATACAAAGGTATCAAAAATATAAATGGTATAATCGTTGCTGGAAAACCTTTGTACCAAGGCTTTTTGTAAATAAAGCAAACAATAATCCAATTAATAACACAACCAAGGAATACAGCAAAGCATCCTAAAAATAAAATAGTTGTACTCTTTGAGAATTGAAATAATGCAGACAATAAGATGGCATAATACATAAAATCACCTAAACCTTTAGTTGGAACCGGTGACTGGTCTTTAAAAGAAATGCCATAAACAATAAGTTTAGACATCAGTGGTTTATTCCTCATAACCTTTGCGTTTGCAGTATTTTTACCCTTTTTAGTAAAGCTGAGTACATCCACTATTCCTACAGCCATCCCAATTCCAATTGCACTGGCTATAGGTATATATCTTCCAATCAATACACCACATAACAACACTGCTAACATACAAAAAACACCATTTACAATGAGGTCGTTTTTATTGAATGGTTTTTTTACATATATCAAAAGATATGCCATTCCAATAATCGCTGTTATTAAAAGAACCACATGATTGATTTTCAATATAAAAAACGCAAGGAAAATGAAAGCTAAAATAACGATCAGAATGGAATGTAAAATAGATTCTTTAAGTCTTTCTTTCCTATTATCCATATTAATTGTAATCCCCTATCAAAAAACATATGTTTAGTTTTCATATAGCTTTCCTTCACTTAAAATACCCGAAATGCAAAACTATCTACTTGTATTATACTAGTTATTGATCTAATTCTAAAGGATCTCATAAAACAAGATAGTTAAATAGACTCATATAAAAACGCAAGGTGATATAAAATACCTTGCGTTTTTT
>NZ_CAMLDX010000135.1 GCF_946478885.1 uncultured Bacillus sp.
TTGAGAATTTCCCTGAGGCATATCTCATTTTATTAAAACAATTACAGCGCTGTGGAATAAATAGAGAGGCGGGACAAACATTAAGAGAGTATGCTGTGGCTGTCGACCGATATTTTTCCGGCGATGAAATGATGAGATTAACCATGCAGTACGAGCGATATCTTTATGGCAGCGATAAGGAAAATGGGCCATGGGATGAGATAATGGAATTATGGGAATATTTAATTAAAAGAACAAGCGCTTGACCTAAAAATTAACCTGTTGATACAATGTTGTTCGAAATACAAATAATTCCTTCTGTTCATATGGAAGAGTGAAAACGGACTTTACTATAGGACAGAGAACGGGTAATAAGAAATAACTGATTTTCTCTAAAAAGAAAAAGGGAATTTCTTCCTTTGCACTTTTAATAAAAGGCTTTGTTAAAGGATATTTATGAGTTGACCGGCTGTAACGGAAGGCACATTTTACAAAAAAGCATTTTTATTTTTTGTGTGAAGAAGTATAGTAGGTTAGAGAAACTAAGGTAATCAAATGATGACGGGGTGAATAATCTGATGGGGAAGGCCATGCTAGAGAATCAAGAAATGGTTGTCGTTCTTGATTTTGGAAGTCAGTATAATCAACTGATAACAAGAAGGATCAGGGAATTTGGGGTGTACAGTGAATTACATCCGCACACGATCACTGCTGAAGAAATTAAACAAATGAATCCGAAGGGGATTATTTTCTCCGGCGGTCCTAACAGCGTTTATGATGAAAAGGCATTTCACTGTGATGAGGCGATATTTTCTCTTGGGTTGCCAATCTTGGGCATCTGCTATGGAATGCAATTAATGACCCAGTATTTTGAAGGAAAGGTTGAACCAGCAACACATCGCGAGTATGGAAAAGCTGAGATTCAAGTGATGACTGACTCGAAGCTGTTCGGAGAACTACCAAAAGAGCAGGTTGTATGGATGAGCCATGGCGACCTTGTTGTAGAAACACCGCCTGGTTTCACAGTCGATGCTACAAGTGCTTCATGTCCGATTGCTTCAATGAGCGATGCATCAAGAAATCTGTATGCTGTTCAGTTCCACCCAGAGGTACGCCATTCTGTATATGGAAATGATATTTTGAAAAATTTCGTATTCTCTGTCTGTGGTTGCACAGGAAATTGGTCCATGGAAAACTTTATCGAAATCGAAATGGAAAAAATTCGCCAGACGGTCGGTGATAGACAGGTTCTTTGTGCGTTGAGCGGTGGAGTGGACTCTTCTGTTGTTGCCGTTCTGATCCATAAAGCCATTGGCGATCAATTAACATGTATATTTGTTGACAATGGATTGCTTCGAAAAGGTGAAGCGGATAGCGTTATGAAGACTTTTGCTGAGGGCTTTAATATGAATGTCATTAAAGTGGATGCTCAGCAGCGCTTTCTTTCAAAATTAGACGGTGTCAGTGATCCGGAGAAAAAGCGGAAAATTATTGGAAATGAATTTATTTACGTGTTTGATGATGAAGCGAAAAAGCTCCAAGGAATCGATTTCTTAGCTCAAGGTACGCTTTATACCGACGTGATTGAGAGTGGAACTACAACTGCGCAGACAATCAAATCACACCATAATGTCGGCGGACTGCCAGAGGATATGCAATTTACATTAATCGAACCATTAAACACATTATTTAAGGATGAAGTACGTGCCGTCGGTACAGAACTTGGTATTCCGGATGAGATTGTGTGGCGTCAGCCTTTCCCTGGACCAGGTCTCGGTATTCGTGTGCTAGGTGAGATTACAGAGGACAAGCTGGAAATCGTGCGAGAGTCAGACTATATTTTGCGGGAAGAAATCAAAATGGCCGGTCTTGATCGGGAGATTTGGCAATACTTCACTGTTCTGCCAGATATCCGCAGTGTAGGTGTAATGGGTGATGCCCGGACATATGATTATACAATCGGTATTCGTGCGGTCACATCTATTGATGGTATGACATCAGATTGGGCCCGTATTCCTTGGGAAGTGTTAGAAATAATCTCTACAAGGATTGTTAACGAAGTTGCCCATGTTAACAGAGTAGTATATGACATTACAAGCAAACCGCCTGCTACGATTGAGTGGGAATAAGGCAGTAACCTTACTTGGTTGCGAAACGTTGATTTAACAGCTTTTTAGTTTATATAAAATGAATAAAAAGAACCTATTTCAATTAGGTTCCCCGTCAAAATCCCGCCAAATCTTTTTGGTGGGATTTTTCTATTATCTTTGGATTAAAGCAATCTGGATCTTTTTATATTTGATTTGAAAATAAAAGATTCCGCCATTCGCAATATTTCTTTTCTCTTAACTGTTTGATTAAATTAATCCTCAACAATAATTGTTACATACCAACCACTTTCCGTGTTCATTGAGCTACCTCCTTCCAAGCTGTTTTTCTTTTTTGAATTTTCAAATCCAAAAGTCTTAATTTAGTGACTTGAATGTATTTTATCTTGTACTTTCAGTTTTAGCTCCAAATAAATTATCTCGATTACCTTCTTATATCATTATCATTTATAACTTCGAATTATTGAAACAGCTATCGAACTTTACGTTTTTTTGCAATCTTATCCTTCAAAATCGCCTTCTATATGATTTCTGTTCGTTGGATCAAAGATTTATATCTGCTTCCCTTGGATTCCATTTCACGATGAACACCTTTACGTCCTGAAATGAGCTTTCCGCTATAAAGACGTACTAGTGACTCGAATCCATGAGAATTTGCCCATGCTGAGCAAACAAAAAAGAGCATGACTATTTTAAGTCATACTCTTCAAATTAATTATTCATAACGTAATGCATTGATAGGATCCAAGCGCGCCGCCCGATTTGCTGGTAGCGTCCCTCCTAAGAAAGCGATCAGCATGATCGCGACAATGATCAACAGAATGGAAGGTGCATTGAATTGGACAAGTTGGAAACCATCCAAACCTTGCAAGAAAGAATCTGTCGCAACCTTGTTCAAAATACTAGCCCCACCAAAGGCCGCCGCAACGCCTAATACCGATCCCCAGAAACCAATCAGGATGGCTTCGATACTAAAGGACAAGAAGACTTTGCTACGCCCCATTCCCATGGCTTTCATCAACCCGATTTCTCTCGTACGGTCTTGAACGGACATATATAAGGTGTTAATAATCCCAAAGCTAGCTGCTAACAAAGCAATGGCTCCAAATAAGGTCAGTACACCAGTAATGGCATCAACGGTTGAATGGATCATTCCTACTTGGTCTTCAAATGTGCTAGCTTCATAACCTAAATCAGACAATTTATCTTTGATTTTGTTGATGTTAGTTTCTGTTGGATTGTCAACTACTGCGGTCATGACATAATATTGATTAAGCATTGCTTCTGGTAAGCCAGACTGGTTGATTGCGACCAATTTATCTGCCAATGCTTTGCTGACAACTGATTCTCCATTGTTAATGATACTAGGATTTCTAACACCAACGACGGTCGCTTCAACGATTTCTTGTTTTTTCGTTGCTTGAGAAGAAGCTGCAATTTTTACAGTTTTATTCAAAGCATCTTTCGCTGATTTGAATCCTAAGCTTTTTACATAATCAGGAGCCAAGGCAATTTCAAGTTTTTCTCCATTTTGCGCTACTTGATGGCCCACTTTCAAATCGACATCCAGACCATCTGTACTTGATGCAGAAAGTACATATTTTTTGTCGTTACTTCCCTGAATATAATCTGGACTGAAAGATTCGGAAGGTTTCACATCACTTAAACCTTTGACCTCTTTTACCTTTTCCAAATCTTTGTTTGTCATCATGTAAGCATCTTTGGCATTCCCAGTTTCTTCACTATATTTTTGTGGTCCGTCATTCTTAGAACTTGCACCGTTATCTACCGATTTGTTGATTGCGAGCAGGTCATTTCTACCTACATTATTCACTTGTTTATCGACATAATCATTGACTCCTATTTTTATCCCAATAGTTATAGAAATGGTAAAGGCACCAATGAAAATCGCAATGATCGTTAGGATCGTCCGCCCTTTATTCCGCCATAAATTCGCGCTAGCTGATCGAATCGTATCTGTTAGTTTCATTACGCTTCCTCCTTCACAACTAAGCCGTCTTTGATTTGAATTTGGCGATCGCATCGCGCCGCCAATTCAGGATCGTGGGTGACGATAATCAATGTGATACCTTTTTCTTTATTTAATTTGAATAAGAGTTCTTCTACCTTATCTCCGGTCGCAGAATCCAAGTTTCCGGTAGGTTCATCCGCAAAAATAATTTCTGGCTCATTCACTAATGCCCGAGCGATACACACCCGTTGTTTTTGACCGCCAGATAGATCATTTGCCCTATTTTGTGCTTTATCTTCAAGCTCCACCGAGCGCAAGGCTTCAAGCGCCATTTTCTTGCGGCGTTTTCCGGTGATGCCAGCAATTTTCAACGGTAAAATCACATTATCCAGCACAGTATCTTTCGGATTCAAAAAAAACTGTTGAAAAACAAAACCAAATGTCTGATTTCGCAATTTATTCAAAGCTTTTTTCTTAATGTTTTCTGTCTTTTGATCCAACAACACCATCTGACCGGACGTCGGTTGATCTAATAGCGCCAGAATATGCATCAACGTAGATTTTCCAGATCCGCTTTTCCCGATGATTGCTACTGACTCCCCTTTGTTAATGGACAAACTGACCCCTTTTAACGCTTGAAAGGTGGTGGCCCCTGAGCCATAGGTTTTAATAATATTATCCGCTTCTAAAACTTTCATTATTGCCTCCAAAAAATTCTGTATTAAAAATCACAACAATGTAAGTCTACTTTTAATTCCCAAAGATAAAACCAGACTAGAGTCCTATTTTTAGATAAAACTGGAGTCCGATTTTTGGATAAATTGTTTTTTTTAGCAGCAGATTTCAGGTAACTTATAAGGTTATTTTCAAATATGATAGTAGATTCAATAAGAATGAATTTCTGTATTAACAAGTTCACTTTGTGTCGAGGCTATAATGTTGATGCAAGACACTGAAACTAGAAATCCTTAATCAAAGGGTGATAAAATCAGAATAAGGAATTGATGAACCTTCTATTAATGCTTCAGTAGTTTACAGACATAGAGTGTAGAAACGTGGCAGAATAATTATGAAGATAAAATATCAAGGCAGTCTACACTTAATAAAAAATTGGGGGAGTTCCAAAGTCCTTGTTATATTGGTACTACTCTACTGTCATGAAAGTAGATCATGATAAAAAGTTAGTTGAAACCATAATGTTAAATCGACAAATGTGAAATACTAAAATAAGTGCTTCAACTAAAATCGGTTATAGAACAGAGCATTTATTTGATATCTTGACAGATTTCTCAGGCCTTCGAAAGTTGGATTCGAACGTGATTGATTGTGTGATCGTGGGATAAGGGAATACAACGTATAGGCTGTTTTATTCAATTTTAAAAGCAGGAGGGATCGAGGTTGGATAACGATTATAAGTTGTATAGTGGAAAAGACATTGATGTGAAATTTCATGCTAAACGTTGCTTGCATGCAGCTCAATGTGTCAAAGGACTCTCAGAAGTATTTGATGTAAAGAAGCGGCCGTGGATCAATCCGGATCAGGCATCAGCTGATGATGTGGCTAGAGTGATTGAACGTTGTCCTAGCGGTGCTTTGGAATATGTGAGAAAAGATGGAAAGGATGAAGAACAACCGCAAGCTGAAACAACCGTTGATTTGCAACCTGGTCATGTGATGTATATCAGAGGAAATGTGAAAATCAAGAGCGGGGATGAAACGATTCTGCTAAATCGGGCAGCCCTCTGTGGCTGTGGACATTCCAACAACAAGCCATTCTGTGATCACAGCCATGAATGTCGTCCATAATAATTTTTTGAGAGGAGACTGAATGGATGGTAGAAATTAAAAAAGGAGAAAATAAATTTTATGTTGGGGACAATCAGGAGGAGGCTCTGGCTGAAATTCATTTTGTTCCAACAGGCGCAACGAAATTAATTGTCGATCACACGTATGTTTCCAACGAGCTTCGTGGGCAAGGTGTTGGTGAGGCATTAGTGAAGCGAATCGTAGCCTTCGCACGTGAAGAACAGAAACAGATTATCCCATTATGTCCGTTTACTAAAAGTCAGATTGATCAACATGAGGAATACCAGGATGTTCTTAAGGAGCGTCAAAACTAATTAATAATGTAGGAAACATCTGATTGAGTGAACGATAACGAAAAATCGGTGATCTCGCTTTTGAATCCTAAAAATCATCCGATGAGAACAGAACTTTACCAAAATGTAAAGTGCGGAGAACATCCCGTTCTTCGCACTTTTACTGATCGTCGAAATTTGAATGACTTCAGTAATCACTTAGGGATGGGGGATGTTTTATCAACTAGCCGAGAATACTCGCGACTTCAGTCGTGTAGATGAAACGGCTTTGGTTGAAGCATAGCTTTAGCTATGGTAATCAACCGACGGATGTTAACGTTTGCTTGGTGGGCAAATCATCGGGGAAAATGGTGTCGATAAACGAGTAGATGTATTGGCCACTGCTCTTTTTAATCAAATGACAATCCCTGAACTCGAGGATCTAGACTTAAGTTATTCCCCTCCTTATAATGGCAGTTGGGATCCAATTCAACAAGCCGCGAGACAGGCCATGAGAGGTTTGACAGAAAAGGTGAAACACGATTAAGAGAGCGTTCCCATACAATGGAATAGTTTCATATATTATCAAAATACTGTTAGAGTTCGTGTCGAAAAATATTTTTTTGACACTTCGCCAACGGGTCAAACCGTGATAAATCAGTATTTATAGAGGGAGAGCAATTAAAAAACAGGTGCTACCAAAATCTTAGTCTATTAATATCAGAGATGCGAAAATCG
>NZ_CAMLDX010000136.1 GCF_946478885.1 uncultured Bacillus sp.
ATCTTTAACTCCTCTTTCAAATCCTCCACCCCCCTAATAGTAAACTACCTGTCATTATTGCTGTCCTGTTTCATTTTTAAAACTTCTTACTGACAATAAAATGTTTTCGACAAAAATCGGGTGGTGTCAGGCACTACCCGATTTTGTCGAATCCCTAAATGACTTACATATTTCTTCATGATGGCTATGCAGCCAGCACCGAACTCTTTTTTTGTTTTCTTTTTTTCTTTTTATATAGCCACATATATATCCCGGTGAACATTAGAATGGATGGAGTAAGACTGCCAGCTGCATATAAAATTTTGGTCAATATTCCTCCAAAACTACCTGTATGTAGTGGGAAATGCCATATTTGATAAAGCAGCCCACTATTTATTTTTGAATCTTCAAAAAGTTGGAAGGGGTAATCACAGAATATTCGATCCATATTACGGAAACAAAAAAGCGTGGCCATGGCAAGCCTCGCTTTTTTGTCTAAACCTATATAAGGGAAGTTTTTTAAACAATGGTTAATTTAACCTCTTACTTCTTAAGTAATAATTTTTCCAAGTCATCCAGCATGAGGTTAGCTGCTAGAACGCCCCCGGCCGTGTTCCAAGTTGCGTCACTTACTTCATAGGCATGGCCGCTTTTTACAGCCTTTAAATTTTTCCACAGAGAATCGTTTGTCCACTCTTTTGCTGTGTTCAACGCTTCTTTGTCACCATTTGGAGCAAAGGTGAAGTAAAAGAGGTAATCTGCATCCATTTTAGGAATGACTTCTTTTCCTACTTCTATTGCAAGTTTGCCCAGCTTATTCTCTGGTGTAAATAATGCTTCCTGCTGCGGTGCACGTTTAAACCCAAGTTGATCGAAAATAACACCGGAAAATGAATCAGTATAATAAATACGGGATGTTCCGGCCATGAAACGGACAACAGAAACGGTTTGATTTACTTTATCACCAAGTTTTGCTTTTACATCTGCTACCTTTTTATCATATGCGGCTAATACTTTGTTTCCTTTTTCTTCAAGATTTAATGCTTTCGCATATAATGTAAAGTTTTCTTTCCAATCTCCTCTTAGTGTTTCAGAAAAAACGGTAGGAGCGATTGCACTAAGTTGCTTATATACGGCTTCTTGACGCAGCTTGTTTCCGATAATTAGATCTGGCTTCAGCGCGGCAATTTTCTCTACATTTACTTCACTCTCAATGCCAACTACTTCTACACCTTTCATATCGTCTTTAATATGGTCATACCATGGATTACCCAGCCATGATTGAACGGCACCAACTGGTTTAACCCCTAATGCCAATAATGCTTCTGTACCTTCGTTGGTAAGGACTACAACTCTTTTTGGCGTACCCTTAATTGTTGTAGATCCCATCGCGTGTTCAACCGTATAGGATTTTTCTTCGGTTTTTTTTTGTTCTTGCTTTCCTGCAGATTTTTCTTCCGTCCCGCCGCAAGCCGCCAATAAGAAAATTGCCATAGCGGAGAGAAGAGTCATTAACATTTTTACTGCTTTCATTTTGTTATGTAGCCCCCTTGACTAGTTGTTAATGATAATCATTTTCATTTTCAATTTAATCATAAAATGGGAAGGGGCGGTATGTCAACAGTTTTATTAAAAATGATTTTCAAAATCAATTGCAAATTTGCAAATCATTTATGATATAATTAATAATGATTATCAAGCTCATTGGCGTTCGTTATCAATAAGAAGAAAAAAAGGATATTAGAAAGGTTTCAAAGTGATGCTGTTAAAAAGTACTTCTTTAAAATGGATTGGATTATTCATCGCTGTGCTGCTCATGTTATTGTGCATGTGTGCCAGTGTCATTTTTGGCTATACAGACACTAGTTGGCAGATGGCCATTGATGCCTTTAAAAATAATAATGGATCGAATGAACATCTTATTATTCAAACCGTTAGGCTTCCGAGAGCCTTAATTGCTGCAACTGTCGGTGCCAGCTTAGCGATAGCCGGAGCCCTTATGCAGACATTAACGAAAAATCCATTAGCGGAGCCCGGGCTTTTTGGGATTAATGCTGGAGCGGGATTTGCAGTAGTTGTCTCGATCACTTTATTTTCGCTTAATAGTATGCAAGGATTTAGCGCTCTTGCTTTTTTTGGGGCAACAGTTGCTGCCATAGGTGTTTATGCGATTGGGTCATTCGGCCGAGAGGGATTAACACCAATGAAGCTAACCTTGGCAGGTGCTGCTATGGCAGCCATGTTTTCTTCCTTTACACAGGGATTGCTTGTTCTGGATGAAGCACTGCTTGATCAAGTTTTGTTTTGGCTTGCCGGATCAGTCCAAGGACGGAAGCTAGAGACACTTATATCCGTTTTGCCCTACATAGGTATCGGTTTGATTGGTTCTTTTATCATTGCTGGTAAACTAAATGTCCTTGCAATGGGAGAAGATGTGGCGAAAGGACTTGGATTAAACACTGGATTAATCAAAATTGCCATCGGTATGCTGGTTATTTTATTAGCCGGGGGCTCCGTTGCTGTGGCCGGACCGATTGGCTTTGTAGGGATTGTGATTCCCCACATTACAAGATCCATTGTTGGGATTGACCACCGCTGGGTGATTCCATTTTCGGGGGTATTAGGTGCTATTCTCTTATTAATGGCAGATATTACGGCTAGATACCTCTTGATGCCGGCTGAAGTCCCTGTTGGGGTCATGACTGCTATCATTGGAACTCCATTTTTTATCTTTATTGCAAGAAGGGGGTTCAATGGACGATGAGCAAGTATAAAAATTTTCGGCCATTTAACGGCAGATTGTCCTTCTTAATCGATCGAAAAGCTGCATTCATGATCATTTTTCTTATGATTGCTGCATTTGCCGTTTTCGTAGTAAGTACTGGATCAGGAGAACTGAAAATTAACCCGCTCACTGTTGTAAAGGTTTTATTCGGAGCAGGTCCGGAAATGGAAACGCTCGTCATTACTTCCCTCCGCCTGCCGAGAATCATCATTGCCTTAATCGTTGGCATTTCTTTAGCAGTTGCCGGAGGTATTTTACAGGGGATGATTCGAAATCCACTTGCATCTCCGGATGTACTGGGGATTACCGGGGGAGCGTCGGCTGCCGTTGTTGGATTTTTAGTTCTATTTAGTGATAAAAACCATTCGCTAACGATCAGTATTGCCTGGCTTCCATTGGCCGCTTTTATTGGTGCCGGGGTTGTTGCCTTTTTAGTCTATTTCCTGGCATGGAAAAACGGTGTTTCACCCATCAGGCTCGTTTTGATTGGGATTGGGATTTCTGCTTTAATGCAGGCTTTAACAACTCTCTTGATGGTGATGGGCCCCATTTATCAGGCAAGTCAAGCAAATATTTGGATTACCGGAACCGTGTATGGTTCAAATTGGAAAAACGTTGTCATCCTTTTCCCATGGGCTATCATTTTCCTTCTTATTGCGTTAATTGCTGCAAGAGTGATTAATCTTCAAGAACTTGGGGATGAGGTTGCTACCGGCCTAGGAGGAAAAGTTCAAAAGCAGCGATTTGTCTTATTAATGATCAGTACAGCTTTAATAGGAGGATCTGTTGCTTTTGCCGGCGGAATTGGTTTTGTAGGTCTGATGGCCCCACACATGGCAAGACGGATGGTCGGTTCCTCATTTGGTGCACTTCTTCCCGCATCCGCCTTACTGGGGGGAATCCTTGTAATGCTGGCTGATTTAATTGGCCGGACCATGTTTTCACCATTAGAGGTCCCAGCAGGGGTATTTACAGCAGGAATTGGGGCCCCGTATTTTATCTACTTACTTATTAAATTAAAAAATGCTTAAATCGAAGCGTCCTATATCTCGTATGGTATATGGCGCTTAAATAAGAAAAGGAGCTAGCAATGATGATGAATGCGATCGAAACGAAAAATTTATCTATTTCATATGGGGAGACACTCATCATTAATGAATTGGATTTAAAAATTCCCAAAGGAGAGATTACAGTTTTTATTGGGGCGAACGGCTGTGGAAAATCGACTCTCCTTAGATCAATCGCCCGTCTGCTAAAGCCAAAGTCCGGTTCTGTTTTGTTAGAAGGAAAGGCTATAGCAAAGCTTTCAACGAAGGAAGTAGCAAAAAGAATGGCGATTCTGCCGCAGTCTCCGTCTGCTCCAGAAGGATTAACGGTCCTGCAGCTCGTCAAACAAGGCCGTTATCCACACCAATCCTGGTTAAAGCAATGGACGGAGGAAGACGAGAAAAAGGTGAGTGATGCTTTAATTGCAACACGCTTAGAACATTTAAAAGAAAGAACCGTCGATTCCCTTTCAGGTGGACAGCGCCAGCGGGCATGGATTGCGATGACATTGGCACAGGATACCGATATTATTCTTTTAGACGAACCGACCACTTACTTGGATATGACCCATCAAATCGAAATTCTCGATTTACTTTTTGAATTAAACGAAATGAAGAATCGAACAGTGGTTATGGTCCTTCATGATCTCAACCTTGCATGCCGGTATGCCCATCATATTGTTGCGATTAAGGATCAAGAGGTTTTTGCAAAAGGTAAACCAGAGCATGTTATCAACCGCGCTCTTGTTAAAGATGTTTTTGGTATGGACTGTGAAGTGACAATGGATCCGTTATTTGGTACACCTCTTTGCATCCCCTATGGAAGAGGAAGATGTATTTTAGAGAAGGCGGCAGTGATCAATGGGTAAGGAACTAACGGACCATGAGATAACCGAATTGCACAAATACAGGTTTCGAGCTGACTTGAAAAATTCCTTTAACATTGCCGATTTACTTAATGAAAAGTTTCTCGAAGAATTTATGAAAAGCTTAACCAATATCATTTATGCGCCATCAGAAAAAGTAGCTGCTTCCATTTTTATTAAAAGATACGCATTCGTTGCGGTTATGTCCCTTTATGCGATGACGGTTTGGAATAAAAAGATTGATTTTTCATTAGATATGGTAAAAATGGAAATTCCTGAACAGGGAAAAGAGTGGCTCCCTTCGTTATCTTTGAAGGAAATAACCATACAGGATTGGAATGAAACCAATCGTATGGAGTGGAGGAAAAGAATTATTCATGCCCTTTTTGCTGAAAATATTTTTTTACTTATTGAAAAATTTGAAGAGACATTTAATATCTCAAGACTAATCTTATGGGAAAATATTGCAGTCTACCTTTTTTGGTTATATGAAACAGAACTGAAGAACGGGGTAATCCAACATAATAAGGAGGATTTCCACTACTTGATTTTTGAAGCTGAAGGGCAGTTGTTCGGCCGTTACAAAGAAAATCCTTTACAAAAATTCTTTACTGAAAAAAAGCTTGCTGCTGATAGGAATGAAGACATAAGAGTAAGAAAAACTTGTTGTTTCAATTATCAACTGCAAGGGAATGCCAAGCGCTGCAAAACATGTCCATGTATCCGTAATGTAAAGGATGAAAGGTTTTTTGGTGGAGGGGATTTTTGTTCAACCGTTCTTCCTACGTAACAGCGTAACCTAAACTTTCGCGTCGTCTTAGTGAATGCCGAACAATTGATTGTTGTCTTTGCTTATCAAAGTAGTCTTCACCTAAGTCTACATACATTTCTTTTTGGGCTAATAGATAATAAGAGATACGTAACATTGCGTGAGCGACTACAATACCAGCACGTTTTTTACCCTTTCGGGATGCTTTACGCCTATACAGTGGACCGAGATAAGTTCTTGGAACCGCTTACTGAATGAGCTGCAGTGGGGAATTGTTTCTTCACATCAGTTCCAATTTCAGATAGGATTTGCTCAGCCATTCTGGTCGCTATACTAGGAATCGAATCCAATCTTGCTACATCTACTAAATGAGACCTGACTCTCTCCGTAACTTCCTTATCAAGCATTTCGATTTGCTCAGTCAGAAAATCAAGATGACCCAAAATGGTTTTTTAACATGAGGCGTTGATGTGAATTGATATAGCCTTTTAGGGCAAGTTCCAGTTCTTCTTTCTTCTTTTTCATAGTGCGGCGTGCAAAGTTTGCTAGTTTTTCAGGGGCCTCTTCACATTGGCAATTGCATCAAGCAAATCTCGTCCTGAAACACCCAAAACATCTGAAACAACCGACCCCAACTTAATGTTCGCGCCTTTTAACACCTTTTGGGTAGTCCATGGCAAAGAAGTTTGGCAATCCATTCTGCACCCTTCACATCTGTCTTTCGCCCTGGAACTGCTTCATATGTTGGGCATTCACCACTAAAAACTCAAAATTCTCAGCTCTATTAAGTTCACAATAGGTTTCCAATAAACTCTCGTGCTTTCCATGGCGACATGGGTACAATTATGTTGTTTAATCCAGTCAACTAACTGTAATAGAAATACGGTTTTAGTAGAAAACGTTTGAATCTCCTTTCCTTCAGGTGTCAAAATACAGGCGGTAATATTGTCCTTATGGACATCCATACCGTATGCTCTTTCAATGTCTACATTCATTGAAAACCTCCTTTTGATACTACGTCAAGAAAATAGACACAGATTTTTCTACCGCGCTTTCGCTTGGTG
>NZ_CAMLDX010000137.1 GCF_946478885.1 uncultured Bacillus sp.
GAAAAATGACAAAATGCGATACTTGTTTAGATTTACGAGAAAAGGGAGAAGAACCCGTTTGTGTAACATCTTGTGTAATGCGGGCTATTGAATTCGGCCCTATTGATGAATTAAGAAAGAAATATGGCAAAGTCAGGGATTTGAAGGGAATTCCAAGTTCATCCATCACAAAGCCAAACATCGTTGTTCATACAATAGGATAATACTCAGTCAAAGCTTTCAGAAAGGGGCAGGTTTATTTTAACATGAAGAAAAATAAACCTGCCCGCGCATATAAAAAATATTCTGTTGAACGGAATTAATAGTCAAAAGGAGGTTTTCCATCATGCAAGAATGGCCATTGCTTATTTTTACCGTTTGTTTACAAGCGGCCATTGGCGGAATGGTTATGCTGGCACTTATATTTAAGCAACTGTCGAAGCTGGGGGAAGAAAAAGTATTTCACCTTACAAGGATCCCGCTGCTGGTTATTGCTGTCCTTTCGATCATTGGATTAGCTGCATCCTTTACACATCTGGGTACCCCAAGTAATGCCTTTAATACCTTGGGTAATCTCGGATCATCCTGGCAGAGCCGTGAAATCCTGCTGACCGGTTTGTTTATTGCGGCAGCCTGTGTGACCGCAGGTCTGGCCTTTGTTCAGAAAAAGGCAAACTTCATTTTGCTTGTCATTTCAGCGCTATTGGGTCTTATTGATGTTTATTGTATGGGAGCCATTTATGCCAATACACTAGTTAGCGGCTGGGATTCGATTAATACGTACACATCATTCTATGGTACAGTCCTGGTACTTGGTCCTATTTTAGTCGTCTGCAGCATGGTGCCGATGCTTGGCAAAAAAAGAGCAGAGGACCTGGCACAAAGTCTGGTTAAGAATTCATTTATTATCTCCATTATTGGCATTGCCATTCAATTAATCGGGGTTGCCTTATTTACTTCCTCTGTGCCGGAAGTAAACATGGTAGAAGGAACGAACGCTGCCATGTCGCTTCAAGGATATTTTGGAACTGTAGCGATCCGCTGGGTTATCGAATTTCTAGGAGTTGCAGTGCTAGGGATTCTATCATTCTCCAAAAATAAGAAAATACCGTTGTCTCTTGGCTATCTTGCAATAATCGCTTTATTCGCCGCAGAGGGCATGAGCAGATATGTATTCTATATTTTAGGAGCATAATAAAGAAAAAATCGGGTTGTCCGCAGTGGCATCCCGATTTTTCATTTTTCCTTGTGAAGCGTTCTATGAGGCTTTTCTTCGAATAGGAGGAAGCCATAACGCTTAAAGGTATACAACCGAAGGAAACTTTGTCAAAGCATCTGATAAACTTGCAGAAGCTGCTGTTGCTCTGCTGTATACTTCAAGCTATCCAGATCCTCCGCATTTTGAAAAGCCGAGGAGAATTTTTCGCTAAATTTCCCCCGGCTTTTCATTTGGATCTCCTTTGCTGAGGATCAGCCTGTGCTTGAGAGATAGTTAGAAAAAGCAGGAAAATAGTATGTAAAGAAATCTGACAAGATAGTTGTTATTCCTAAGGCAGTTATCTATACTAAAACGACCAATTCCAATTCTCAACTATTCCAATTGGTATCTTCCTCACTCGTTGATGCGAAGTTTCCTGGCGGCGATCCTTGAAGTTGCCTGCCGGGGAAAGCGGGTAAAACCAGCTATCGCACACAAGGAAAACCCCGGGGAATTGAACAGCAGCTCAAATGCCAGATACCGTTAGCAATGGGAGATGCAGTTCGAAATTCCCCTGAGGTTCTTTCTGCTGTCTGAATCCTGTTCCTGACCCTATTAATCAAGTGAGCTGCAGTATCCTTAGGTTGTGCAGTCATCTAGGAGTTATCACCATTTCACTTCCGGATGAAGCAGGATTCATAAAATTTTGAAAAAATATCTCAGAAATTCTGACAAGGTTGTTGTAGATGGGGCAGTACCCAACTATACTAAAACCATCGATTGACGCTGTACACAGCAGAATAGAGGCCTTCTTCTCATAAGTAGTTCCGTTTTTGTGGAGAAACATTGTAAATAGCATATGAATTAGCATATCAATAAACATAGTAATTGGTATGCTTTTTTCATTGGTACAATAACTTTTATAAAGAAATCATATTTAAAATAGCTTAGTAAACAGCACCCAAAATAACGTCGTGACAATGGCTGTTGTCATCGTGCGAATTAGGATGCTAATTCAAATGTTAATTAGAGACTATTTTGAGAAAAGTATAAGTTGATACCATTTTAATTAAAAATATATAAAGGTTGTGAAATGATGTACTTACACTAACGAAGCAGGATTGTAACTATAGTAATTATGGAAGACGCGTTCCGATAAATTCCGTATAAAAAATATCGAGTAAATCATAAATTTTAACGATAATATGTATTTGTAAAGGAGGGAAATGAATGTTACAAGAATTCAATAATTTAATGGATTACATCGAAACACATTTAACGGAAGAAATCTCTGGAAAAGATATATCGAAAATAGTAGGACTATCTGATTATCATTTTAAAAGAATGTTTTCGTATATGGCTGGAATGTCATTGAATGAGTATATCAAAAATAGGAGATTATCGGTTGCGAACGTTGAATTAATTAACGGAGCAAAAGTGACAGATATTGCCTATAAATATGGCTATCAATCAATAGAAGGATTTTCAAGAGCCTTTCGTGAATGGAGTGGTTTTTTACCTTCAGAAGTAACTAAAAATAAAATTCAAAAATCATTTCCCAAATTTTCATTCTATATAGATATAAAAGGAGGAAAATCTATGGAATTCAAAATTGAAAAGAAAAAGAAATTTAATATAGTAGGTGTATCGAAAAGAGTGCCAATTCAATTCGAAGGTGTAAATAAAGCTATCTTAGAACTAGCCCATTCCATTACCGAACAACAAAGAAATGAAATGCATCAATTAGCTGATTTATATCCTCATCAAGTCTTGAATGTTTCTTTTGATTTTGATGATGACTACCTAGAGGAAAAAGGATGTTTAACTCATATGATTGGTTTTGCAACTACAAAAGAAAATCCATTTGATAATTTAGAGCAAATTACTATTGAAGAAAGTTTATGGGCAATTTTCCCTAATCAAGGACCATTTCCTGCTACACTTCAAGAAACTACCGCAAAAATTTATTCTGAATGGTTGCCTTCTTCAGATTATGAACTAGTAGAACTACCTGGAATTTCTTTTACAAAGTACAATGATACATCGGAAAATGTATATAGTGAAATTTGGATGGCAGTAAAGAAAAAAGTTAGCGATAAACTTGGATGATTATTATATTTACAGAAGTGTTTTCCGAAAATCACACATTAAAGTCAATAAGGTTGGGGTTTCTTTTAATTTTGACCCCAACCTTTTTTTGTGCTAATTATATTGTTAATTATGTTGCTAATACATATGTTATTTAACCTGTGTTTTCTGATTTTCTCCACGTTATCGGAACTACTTATTCTTCTCAGCAGGCTTCTATTCTTTTTTTGATCTCCGCACCTTCGTTTTACATGTTATAAGCTGGCACGTTTAACAGACTGTATTTAGATAGTTCGGGTAATCATCCAGTGGGAATAAGGAGAGGAAGGTTAAATAGAGAGGAACAGAATTAATATATGTAGCAAGCAATTTGAAACATACATCAGGAAGTAAAAAAACGAAGCAGTACTGTATCTGGAAAGAATCCACGACAAAATCATAACCCAATTATCCATCCATCACTGGACAAAACATTATTTACTTGTTCGGCAAATCAAATACGTCAAAAGGAGAGTCATCAATAGTGATTGGCTCTCCTTTTAACATTTTTCTCATAAATAAAAGAAGAAATCCTCTCTCCTTCGGCCAATCAAAATCTCCAATTAACTTGGTATTGGCCAGCTGCCCATGGAGCAGCGAACGATATGGTGACCAAGCGGGGGCTTCGTCATTTTGTATATTGCCTGTAGCTGCTGCTCGTTTCCTCCATGCTTACTTAAAAGTCATGAGTCATGGAACACTTTTTCAATGAATTGTTGATGCAATTATGGGATGCCTTTTTCTGAATGAAATAGGATTTGAGTTCCTCTACAACGACTGGAACGGGGCGTAGGGATGCGTTGGATATGGCTATGTGTACATTGATAAGAAGTTGTTTGTACAGTTTGAGATCTTCATGCCCATCGCCACATACGCATTTACCCTTTTGCAAATGCTTTTTCAGCATTGCATAGGACTGACCTAACTCATATCTCACCAATCCCAGCACCTCATATGACCATGGTTCATTCAACAGATAGGATAAAGCATTTATGGCATGCTCATGTGCTTGCCTACCCTCATTAACTGGCATAAAATTCCTCCTTCAATTGAATTCTAAATGAAATAACTAAAAAAGTTACCCTTAGTAGAGTTATTATAACACAAATTTTCGAAAAACAAAGAATATTTTGAATGATTAGTCGACAAATGTTCGACTTTTATATTCTATTGAATAATAGTAGACTCATGAGTGTAAATTAGACAAATTTTTATAAAAAAAGATATTTTACGACGATTTATCCCATAGTAATCTATGAAGTTTTTAGTGGTGATTCATAAATGATTATGGTATAATCTGTATATCTTTCAGTTACCGGTTTCAATTTTTTGAATATTAAGAAATATAGTAAGTCCTGTCAAAAAATCTATCGATCGATAAATAGAGCTTCAGTAAAATATGTGAAATAACATGCAAGTTTAAATAGATTTTGACCATCTTTTCATTGGTCTATTTTTTCATGCTGCAAATTTATTGATAAAGGAGGATAGTATGATATGAAAGTTGCAGATTTTTTTGATTATAACCAAGACAGCTTGAACAATTTACAGTTTACCTGTCTCACTTATTTTATCTCATTCTTTACATATTGGTTTCATATGAGTCCTCTGTCGATGGGGCTTATAGATGTAGATGAGCTTGATTTAGAGTGCAAAATAAACCAATTGAAGAGAGAATTAATTCGGATTGCCGGGGAAAAAGGTTTGAACAGCCCTGATACGATTTACTGCAGCCAACAATTGGATCAATTGATCACGCTGTACCAAGAAAAAAAGTACGGAAACAGTACACTCTCCTCATTTCAGTCCTGATAAAAAAGGCGAATAAAAAATCTAGGGAGCAAGGCAATAATAAAAAAGTAAGCGGTTAAATCCTTTCTGATGTCAAACAGACAGAGAGGAGTAACCGCTTTTTTGTTGTAAAGAGGCGAGGAGTGACACATACGCTTTCATTTTCTTGATTTGGCATTAGTCTTTTATTCGGTTTATTGAAAAATAAACAAGTTGTTGCATCTTTCATTCCTTAAAAGCCATAATACAGGACAGCAGAGTCCTCATTTTGGATAGGTCATACCGCAGTTAAATTCCGGATGCAGCCATACCAATATGTGCGGATGAAGAAGAATGGTAAAGGGATTTAAAATGGAAGAGACTACAATAACGATAGCATCACTGCAAGATCATACTGAATGAAACAAAATGGACGGTTGCTAAATGTGGCAAAATAATTGTCTCTTTGCTTTTTTAGTGATAAAAGTCACTGAAATTAGGCGGATGCATGAAGCAAACCGCTTCATTTCCTTAGATTCTGTTTCAATTGTGTCATACTAATTTCATAAATAGTCATAATACTCTGTGATATAATAGACTTATTATAACAGCGCTTTCAAAAGGCTATCTGTTATATCGCTGGATACCAAGGAGGGATAATGATGCCAGGGAGAAAGGGCAGAGGGGGATTTGAAGAAGGCAGAGAAGCACACGACCATGCATTAAATGCCTTATCCTATTTGTTAAATGAAAAATGGTCGTACGAAACACTCGGATTGGTGAGATATGAATTAGGACAAGCATACTTTATTCTGAAAAGGCACATGAAATCAGGTACATGTATTTGCGGACATGAAAAGGATGATCTGGAATTATTCCGTACACTTTTGATTTTAGTCAACTCAGCCATTTCCAATGCAACCTTACGCCCTATTCCTGTTGTTGTAGAAGAGCTCAAAACGTATTTCTCCTCAAAGAAGCAGTCCCATCGTTGCATTAGTTTTATCCTTAATAAATATGCTTTGACATATGATGTCTAATGGATTTTCAATGGATACAATAAACGTGGGGACGGTTCTCTAGCATCGATTGATTTTAGATAGAAAAGATGTCTGGGAACCTTTTTTACTGACTATTAGTTTAAAAAACTTTCTAAAGGAAGTTGACTTCTGTGAATCTATGAGTTATATTAAAACATGTCGCTGATGAAAAAAGATCATTTTTTCTTCATAATAGTTGACTTCAATGAAATAAGATGATAGTATTTTTATACGTCACTGATACAAGTCAGTTGATTGTTCTTTGAAAACTAAACAAAGCAGAAATGTCAACGTTAATTCTA
>NZ_CAMLDX010000138.1 GCF_946478885.1 uncultured Bacillus sp.
TGACCGATATAATCGAGTGGGTCGGAATAATTCGGAGGTGACCGATTAATCGAGTGGGTCGGAATAATTCGGAAGTGACCATATAATCGAACGGACCGGAATAATTCGGAATCGGCCGATAAAATGTCGGAAGTAGCCGATAAAATAGCGGAGTTGGCCGATATAGTGTCGGAAGTAGCCGATAAAATGCCGGAACTGGCCGATATAGAACAAAAGCAACATTTAATTTAGTCAAAAAAGGCCTCATGATTCGTCATGAGGCCTAATTTATCAAGCTCCCTTTGGTGGGTATGCTTTCCATATACTTAAATCAATGGTTTCTTTCTTCAACAGTTCCTTCGGGAAGATGAATGTCCAAGGTTTGCTTGTGTTGGCTTTGATTTCGAAGTTGTCTAAGATAAATCCTCCTTCTGCAACAACCTCTCCTGACGCATCTTCAACGATTAATGGCATTTGTTCAAGCTTGACATTTTTATCACTGCCGTTGCGGATAAGCAGGGTGGCGTGTAGAGCGCCGTCCTTATCCAGTTGTGCCTGGATTCCCATGAAATTAACTTCACCGGGTTTTGGCGGGGTAATTCGCTTCACCAGTTCAGCCAGCTTTTCCTTATCTGTATCCGCAAGGCTCTTTTCCCAGCTTTCCTCCAAATCAAGCGCGTGTGGACCTTTTTCCTTTTTTAATTCAAAGGCCAGTTTCCAGTCGGTTTGCGGGATTTCATGAGCGTTCACGAATTTTTCCTCAAACGTAAAGACCCATGGAATACTGCTTTCTGGTGGAATATTACCTAGTATCGCTAAATTAAACATCTTGCGGGCGAGTGGCAGTTCATCCGGTCCCAACAGCAACAGAGGCACCGGTTGGTTGAAGGAGATATCCTTTGGCAGACTGTTGCGGATAAAGGCTTTAACTGTTACCGAGCCGTCCTCCTCCTTATCTACCTCGATCCCGGACAGGGAAATTTGATTTTCTTTTAATAAAGGCAATTCATTATTTAAAAATTGATAGTAGTAGCGTTCCTCTTGGCTGACGGTGATTCCGAGCGGGAAGTGAAGCTTTGTCTTTACCTCACGGCCTGTTGATTCCGTCTCTTCTCCAAGGAGCTCCTTTGAATCGACGGTATGATCCTCTCCGTCCTTAGCGATATTCTTCTTGTCTCGCTTGAAAAAGCCTAGCATAAACATGTCCCCTCTCATTTTTTTTAACAGAAAAGGGAGGAGGCAGGGAAGCCGTCCTCACCCATTATAAATCGTTCAATAGTTCCTATTACAGACTGTCATTATTTGCTGCTTTCAGACAATGCGCGGACAATTACGGCCGTTTGTCTGCTAATGTCCCGTTCAAGCAGATAGAACATATCTGTAAACAGTTCCAGACCTTCGCGGGAGTATTGGCGCATCGGGTCCTCCTGACCATAGCTTCTTAAGCCGATGCCTTCTTTCAGACGTTCCATATTATCGAGGTGGTTCAACCAATGATGATCTAAAACCGAGAGCAGATATCTTTGCATCGCACCGATAAAATCTGGGTTCTCCTGAAATTGATCAAGCTGAATGAGATAGTCTGCCAGCTCTTCATGGATAATATTTGTAATGCCCGCTTTATCGCTCATATCCTTAATAACAGAAAGTTCCTCTGAAGGAATGATTTCGGATAGATGCTGTACAAGCAGCGGAAGATCCCATTTCTCCGGAATTACCTCATCCGGGAGGACAAAGTCAATGTCACTCTTTACATATGATTCCAAGGACGATTTAACAAGCTCATAGAGATCGCGGCTCTCCAACACTCGTGTCCGCAGATCATAAATGGTACCGCGCTGCAGATTCAGCACGTCATCCAGCTTTATGTTGTATTCCCGGATCGAGAAATTAGCACCCTCGCAAATGCGTTGTGTCCGGTCAAAGAATTCGAGAATATTGTCATTCAGGACACGACCATCGCTGTCTGTTCTCAATTTCTTCAGCGTTTTCTCGAGTTCCTGCAGGGCATAGCGTTTTACCACGTCATCTTCCATTGAAATAAAGAACTCTGTACAGCCCGGATCACCCTGGCGGCCTGAACGACCCTTCAACTGGTTATCGATTCGACGGGATTCGTGGCGTTCCGTTCCTAATACATATAAGCCTCCAAGCTCAGCAACGCCTTCGCCAAGCATAATATCCGTTCCGCGTCCGGCCATGTTCGTTGCAACGGTAATTCTTCCTTTTTGACCGGCAAGGCTGATCAGCTGGACTTCCTGCTCAACCGTTTTGGCATTTAATACCTCTGGATTGAGCCCGGCATTCCGCAGAAATTTCGCAACTTTTTCCGACTGACGGATAGAAGTAGTTCCAATTAAAATAGGCTGTCCTTTTTTATTTAATTCCTTTGCCTTCTTTGCTACGGCCGTGTATTTATGCTCAATCGTATCGTACACACGGTCAGCCAGGTCCTTGCGGATGACCGGCTTGTTGGTCGGGATTTGAATGACATCCATGCCGTAAATCTGCTGGAATTCTTTTTCCTCTGTCTTTGCTGTCCCTGTCATTCCGGAAAGGATCGGGTAAAGGCGGAAGTAGTTTTGAATGGTTATCGATGCCTGTGTCTTATTTTCCTCTGTCAATTCAAGCCCTTCTTTAGCCTCAATTGCCTGGTGCAGCCCATTGCTCAAAGAGCGGCCCTCCATCGTTCGGCCGGTAAAGCTGTCAACCAGCAGGACCTTTCCTTCTTTAACGATATAGTCCACATCACGGGTAAACATCATCCGAGCCCGTAATGCCTGAATGACGTAATGGTAAAGCGTCTGATGATCCAGATCATATAGATTATCAATCCCGAAGCCTTCTTCAATCTTCGCGATTCCTTCTTCTGTATAATTGACCGTATTTGTTTCAATATCATAGATAAAATCCTCATCCTGCACAAAGGTTTTGATCACGCGGGCGCACAAATAGCTCAGTTCATTGCTGACACCTGTCTTCCCGGCGATAATCAACGGTGTTTTCGCTTCATCGATCAACACGCTGTCCACTTCATCGATAATCGCATAGTGATAAGGCCTTTGCACTCTTTGGCTTGGATCATAGACCATATGATCACGCAGATGGTCAAAGCCAAACTCATTTCCAACTCCATATGTAATATCGGCCTGGTAGGCCTGTTGTTTTTCAGTAGGCTCCATCATCGGGACGTTCAGTCCAACAGTCAGCCCGAGAAATTCATGAATCCCGCCAATTAGTTCCCGGTCACGGCGGGCCAAATAATCATTAACAGTAATCACATGCACGCCCTTCCCTTCAAGCGCACGCAAATAGCTCGACAGGGAAGCAACGAGTGTTTTTCCTTCGCCGGTAGGCATTTCCGCTATACTTCCTTCTGTTAAAACCATCCCACCAATGAGCTGTACATCAAAATGACGCATTCCGACAACCCGTTTTGCCGCCTCACGGACAACAGCGAAGGCTTCTACCTGAATGTCGAATACCGTCTTTCCGTTCGCCAGCTGTTCTTTAAAATAAGCCGTCTTTGCTTTCAATTCCCCGTCCGTTAATTTTTCTATTTCTGGTTCAAGTTCATTGATTTGCTTCACCTTTTTATAAAAAGAACTGAGCTTCTTATCTTGTCTATCACCAATCAGCTTTTTCAAAAAACTTTGCATATATTTCTCTCCTCGCAGAACAACTCCAGTTTCTTGCATAAGTATAGCATTATTCTTCGGGACTTAAAATCAACAAAGTCATTATATAGAAGAAACTCTTTATTGGAAAAATATTCAGGCCTTACTCAGATGTAAGAAAAGTTGACTTTATTCATCATTGTATATAAAAAATGCATACTGTTTTTTCATCTTTTGAAAATAAAATATTAGAATGTGTAAATATGGGTTAATTACCAGTACATGACAATATATCCAAATATACTATAATTCTCTAGTCATGAACTGTTGAGAATTTAGCGAAAATTAGTTCTTTTTTCAGAACATATCTTCCTCTTTTTACCTGTTTAGGTGTCAAATTATGACAAAATAACCATTGATTCGATAGTGCTTTGCTTGCCTGTGTCGACAACAAAATATTGATATATCAATCTTTATACCTTATAATGAGTTTGAAGATTGAAAGGCTACCTTTATTTTATGTTCTTAATAGAAGACAAAATTCAGGCAGTAAAAAGTGATTTTTTACTTCTCCTTTTTTTTACTTAATCGTATATATTTGGAGAGAAGAGAACTTGAGTGTTTCCAAATTATACAAATCGGATTGATTTTTAAACGGAGTCAAAGCTAAAGTATGTCTGTTTTAAATGTAATCCGATTGGAAAAGTCGTGTTAATACTCTTGACAAATCTTAAGAAAAAAAGTCATTTATCTGCTTTTTATAGTTTGATATGTAATAGATTATGAGATAATATCCGTATTTTCCCATTCGTTAAACCAATGGGGTTTGTTGTTTCTGCATAAAATATCGAACAATTGTAAAAAGTTCATTAAATTGTTGAATTAGGGAATTTATAAAGTTTTGCCAGTTTATTTAATATTGACAATATTCTGTTAAAATTTTATACTATGTCTCGTTGGCAAGCTAGGCTACAAGTTGAAATTTGTGAAAATTTTAACTTGTAAATTAGCTTTGACTATATATAAAAAACTTTTTTCATAAAAAAAGGGAGGATTATCTCGATGGCTTACCAACCAAAATCTTATCGCAAATTTTTAGTCGGCGCAGTAACAACTGCAGTCGTAGCATCATCATTTACAGGTGTCGCTGGTGCAACAGATGTATCAGATTTTAAAGATGTAAATGACAATTATAAAGAAGCAGTCAGTTACCTTGTATCAAAAGGAATCAGTGGTATTTCACCTACTGAATTTGGTACATACCAAAACATCAAACGTGTAGATGCTGCTGTATTCGTAGTGAAAGCATTGGAACTTGATGTTAATGCAGCTCCGGCTTCTGGTTTCACTGATGTTCCAGAACGTGCAGAAAAAGAAGTAAATGCTCTTAAAGCAGCTGGCATTACAAATGGTAAATCTGAAACCACATTCGGTGCACAAGATTACATCACTCGTGGCGAACTAGCAAAATGGTTAGTAGCAGCATTCGAACTTGAAGGCACTGCTGACATTTCCGCTTTCGGTGACGTACCAGCTAACTACACAGATGCGATTTCTACTTTAGTAGCTAATAACATCACAAACGGTACTTCTGCATCAACATTCGGAACATATGACAATGCAAAACGTGGCGATTTTGCTAAATTTATATTAGCTTCTTCAAAAGTAGTAAAAGTTCCTGCTGTTACAGGTGTAAGTGCGATTAACGCAAAAACTTTAGCTTTAACTGGTACTGCTTTACAAAATCTAAAAGCTGAAAATATTACAGTTGAAGGCAATAAAGTAACTTCTGTAACTGGTCAAGGCAAATCAGCTACTGTAGCTCTTGAAACTCCACTTGTAGATGGTCAAGAATACAAAGTAACTGTTAAAGTTGGCGAAGAAACTAAAGAATTCAAAGTGAAATTCACTTTTGTTCTTGCTGATGTAGCTGTAACAACTACTACATTAGAAGCTAACAAAGATAAACAATTCTTACAGGTTACACTTAACGGTGCAGTTACTGACTTAGCTTCAATTGACTCACTTGGATATGATATTGAATTCCAAGCTGACGAAGCAGTATTTGCAACTGGTGGTGCTGCAGCAACAACAAGCACAACAGGTGAAATTGATGAAAAAGCTGTTGCAACTGCATTAAATAAATCATTCAATGTAAAAGCGGTACTTACTAAAGATGGAAAAACAGCTGAGTCTAAAACTGTAAAAGTTGATGTAGTAAGTAAAGCAACACCAGCAATTGGTGATATCGTATTTACAACTGATGAATTAACATTAACAAAACCTGTAATTTCAACAAAAGATTCTACTGTAGCAGTAGATGGTGTAAAATCAAACACAGGTAACGTTATTGATAAATCTGGTTTATCATCATATGCTTCTTCAAATCCAGAAGTTGCATTGATTAATGCTCAATCAGGTGCAATTACACCTATCAAAACGGGTAAAACAACCATTACTGTAAAAGCTGGTAGTGTTGTTTACTCTAAAGAAATTACTGTAGTTAGCGAAGCGCGTGTAGCAACCAAAGCAACTGCTGACACTGCTACTGTAGCTCCAGGTGCTACTCTTACAACTAATGTAGCAATCACTGACCAATTCGGTGAAAAAGTAGATGTATCTGATATTATTGCAGCTAATATCGATATATCAGAAGTAACTGGAGAAACAAAAGCAACTTCAGATTATGTAAACGCAGTTGATGGTAAATTACCAGTAACAATTGCTCCTGCTGCAGATGCGACAGCTGGTTC
>NZ_CAMLDX010000139.1 GCF_946478885.1 uncultured Bacillus sp.
ACTTTATCGGCTCCTATCCCTGGTTGATTGGAACCGCAGTGCTATTTGTTTCTCAGCTGTTCTTCTCAGCATGGTTTGTCATACTCGGCATGAGGATGCTGGGCAGATCAGAAGAAGTAGTAGCATCAGATTGTAATAACTAATTATTTTTGGCTATTTTCCCCGGATATTATGGTGAACTGCGTCGTTTGATGTCAAGAAAGGGTAAATAGCAGGTCTAAAAAGCACATAAAAAAGGGTTTCCGGACTTTGAGTTTTTAAAATGATCATAGCTTTGGAAAATCAATATTTACATTAAATACATGTAAATAATGTGAGAACCATTTTGCGGGTGGTGTCAGCTACGCTGGTACAACCCCATATAGGATTGTTATTCAATTAACAGTCTTCAACACTCAGGCGCTTGAGTAACGAAATAAGTCCAATTTCTCAATTTTACTGAGAAATTGGACTTATTAATATTGTAATTTCCTTAACGTTGTAAATCTGCGTTTTGCTGGTAGAACCCCTATTTAGAAAAGATTATACAATGTGATAAGAGGGATTAACATAACTCCATTATTGTAGACAAGGACTAATGCTGGATGAGCTCTAATAAAATATGCAATCCTTTTTTTAATTCTTTCAATGGTGCATAGGCATAGGAAAGACGAATATGATGTAAATCGCTTGATTCATAAATATAACCTGGATTAATCAACACATTTTGATTTAATAACTTTAAAAATAACGCCTTATTTACAATAGGTTCATGAAACCTGAGCCATATATAAAACCCACCTTCAGATTTTTTCCACGTAGCGATTTTTTGAAATTGCTGTTCTAATATTTCTTCTACAAATGTAGCCCTTCTTTTCAACTGCTCACGAAGTTTAATTATTCTATGGAACTATTAAATAAATTTATTTCGAAATCGAAAAAATTTCCACCAAAAATCTCCAAGAGGAGGGGAAGATAGATCTGACAGTTATGTGGATGCTGAAATTGTCAATATAGGAAACAAAGAAGTTGTACGCTTCATTATGCGTGATGTGTTTGACTTTAGTTGCTATTCGTGCCTAAGCATTTCGAGGGAATGGAACACTTCGAGTCTCGAAGTAATAATATGATTAACAATGTAAATATGTACTTTGCAAAAATCTCGGGAAATTCCAATGAAGAAATTGTTTTCTATTTTTATAATGGGTCAGATTGTTGTATAAATTAAAGACTTTCATCGGCAATAATATGCGAACCTACGCCTAGATTCTTAATTAAAAATGGTTGAACATTGTAGTATAGTAAAACTTATAAGTAATCGAAAGGAGATGTTGCTTTTATGTATAGCAACCAAAGCTTGGAGATTGTAACAAATGGGGAGGTATGTGCAAAATAAATTTTATGCATAGAACCTCCCAAAGGTTATTATCTAAACTTTAGGAGGAAATGAAGTTGAATAATATTGATATGAAAAATTTAGGACTTACTGAAGAATTTATACAGGAGTCTAAAATATACAAAGATCTTTTTATTGGTCGAGTTTCATCGCAATCTAAAAGTTTATATAAAGTGATGACGGAAAATGGTGAGATTGCAGCTGAGATATCAGGGAAATTTCATTATAGTGTAAAAGAACTTTCTGAATATCCTGCTGTTGGAGATTTTGTAATGGTCGATAGAACAGATAATTCACAGGGAAACGGAATTATTCACCACATACTTACACGGAAAAGTATTTTTGCGCGTAAAGTGGCAGGTTCTAAGGAAGATATTCAGATTGTCGCTATAAATATTGATACCGTTTTTATTTGTATGTCACTGAACAATGATTTTAACCTTCGTAGACTAGAGCGTTACCTTTCCATCGCTTGGGACAGTGGAGCAATACCAGTTATTATACTTACAAAATCAGATTTATGTAAGGAAATAGAGGTAAGACTTAACGAAATATCTTCTATTGCACTAGGTGTAGAGGTGCTTGTTACAACAAGTACTTCTGATGAAGGGTATCAATCATTAAAAAGATATCTTTCTAGTGGTAAAACAGTGGCGTTTATAGGATCATCTGGGGTTGGAAAATCGACCTTAATCAATTGTCTGCTCGGACAAAATATATTAGATACAAATGGGATAAGAAATGATGATAGGGGCAGACATACTACTACTAGGCGTGAACTGATTATGTTGCCGAATTTAGGCGTTGTTATAGACACTCCAGGTATGAGGGAACTGGGGATTATTAGTGCGGATTTTACGAAATCCTTTGCTGATATTGATGAACTTGCTTCTAATTGTAAATTTAACGACTGTACTCATAAGAATGAGCCAAACTGTGCAGTGCAAAAAGCAATTAAAGATGGCACTTTGTCAGTTGAAAGGCTTGAAAGCTATTGGAAACTTAAAAGAGAAACTAAGTATGAAGGCTTGAATTCTAAAATGATTGAAAAAGAAAAGATAAGTGAAATGTTTAGTGGTATAGGTGGCATGAAAAACGCTAGGAAATTCATCAAAGAACAAAACAGAAAAAAAAGAAGATGAAATCCTAGAAATGTTTGAGATGAAGATTTGAGTAACGGCTCGATCTTGAGCCGTTACGTTATTGTTTAGATAGAATGGGTTGTATAGTGAAATGACATTTTTATTTGCAGCTTCATGGCAAGAGCTTATATTCAATTTCTGCAATCAGGCGCAATTGTGGAGCAACTTAGGTAGAAGATGTTCAAAATTTTTTATGAAACCGAAACTTAAATCTGCTAGATAACAATCCATTTTGATCCAATTTTTTTAAAATTGATTCTTGTTAGTTATCGTCAAATGTAGGTTACGAGGCATTTTTGTTCAAACTTTATTTTAAAGCTACACGGGTAGTACGAATAAAATATTCAAGAAAAGGGCGCCATACTTCAAAAGGAAGTATGGCTATTCTTATTGAAGTAAAGGTGCAAATAAGGGTAATTTTTAGTTTGGGGAATCGTCTTGAAAATGCGGATTTACAACGCTAAGCACATTTTCAAGACGATTCCCCCATTTTTAACAACGTTAAAAAAGTTTCAATGGTCTTAAAGAATCTAACGAGACCATTTTCTTCGAGCTAACATGCTGTTACTTTGTGGCAAAATGAAAAAGCCGTTGTTCACCCTTACCTTCCCATTACAAAAAAACATACAATTTCAAAAGTCTCTAGTTTGCCTTCAATTGTTTTGTCAACGGCCTCGGTATAGGTTTGGCTTGACGAAGGAGGCCGATTGAGTTTTGGCATCATGCCCAAAAGAAAAGCATAGGCTATGATGAGGTGAGCCGAATGTTTAGCGGAAATACAGTTGACACAACACGAATTTGGGGAGATCATGCAATCTCCGTTATGATTAATGCATTACAGATGGCCCGGATTTCCTAAAAGTACAGTTCCTTGGCGACCCAATGCGCTTGTTATCGCTCCGATCCAAGCCTTTCAATTTGCATTTACTGCGTCCTCGCTTGTTCACCATCCGAATAACGCACCTGTAATACTCGTACCAGAGAAACTGACAGAGGACCTCAGCAAAGAAATTATCCGGCTGTCTCCTGCAGGGAAAAGTGTCGAGGCTCAAGCGTTTTTAATCGGCCCGGTTTCTGAAATTGTCGAGCATCAACTTAAAGCGAAGGGTTTGACAACCCTTCGGATTGGAAATACACAGCCCTATGAAACGTCTATCGCCGTTTCTGAATATCGTTTGTCGTATCCGCCCAAGTCGGAGCAGGGCAGAAAAAATGTGTTACTTCTGTCGGGAAAATTTTTCTCGGAAGGCATGGCCGCAGTTGGCTATGCAATGCATGAAGGGCTTCCCGTCCTGTTATCCATGAGGATGCAGATCCCGATTGAAGTGCGGCAGTTTTTAATCGGACACCCGACCCTAAATGTCTATATTGTCGGTTCGGAAGCCGTGATTTCACGAGAGGTGGAAACACAGATCCGTGCAATGATGAGGGGGACTGTTGTTCGAATATCAGGGTTATCTCCGTATGAGACTTCCGTCAATTTTTCCCGTTTTTTCGATCCGACTACCGGCGTAGGATGGAATCGTAGCCAACCGGGGAGGGGAGATGCGTTCTCAACAGTTCCTGCGAATGACTGGCAGCTTGGCGTCATCTCCGGCTTGTTTTCTCACTTGGGGAAGCACGCTCCTCTGCTTTTTGTTGATCGGAATAAGATTCCTCAAGTGGTTCGGAGTTATTTGCAGGCTTTGAATCCCGAAAGGAGAACCTCTCTGCCGTCTTATATGCACGCATACGTATTTGGAAACTTTGATTCAATAGCGTACGAAACCCAAGTGCAAATCGAAGAACAAATTATATTAAGGGAACGGGAACACTAAAGGGTGCCAGGTTGGTTTACGTAGGAATTTCAACTACGTAAGATCTTTATAAATACATCATATAAATCAATGTAGGAATACCAAAAATCGATTATAGGGTGGTAACATTGCGTTTACCGGACATAAAGCCTTATCTTGTTACTCGAAGATTGATCCCGGAAAATCAAGAAAATCCAATCCATTTTATTTCTACAGCCATTACCCCAGAACACTACTTTTATAGAAGAAATCATTTTCCCTATCCTGCTTTATCAGAGCAGTCGTTCTTGCTTTCTGCAGGTAGAGAAGTTCAGAGACCGCTGACTTTCCATTATCAAGATTTACTCCGTATGCCGTCAAAAGAATTGTTGGTTGTTTTAGAGTGCTCTGGAAACAACAGAGGACATTTTCGACCGAGAGTTTTTGGTGAACAATGGGAAGGTGGAGCCATTAGTCAGGGCATTTGGAGAGGAGTCGCTTTAAGAGATCTGCTTAAATTGACCGGAATGCATTCTACTGCAAAGGAAATCGTGTTTGAGGGATACGATTACGGGAAACGAACTGATCTTGAAGGCGAGTTTGTGTTTGCGAGAAGTCTTCCTTTGGAAAAAGCGTTGCATCCAGATACGTTTGTTGCATATGCGCTTAACGGAAAACCGATCCCATACAAACAAGGTTATCCGCTTAGGTTAATTGTTCCGCAGTGGTACGCGATGGCTTCCGTCAAATGGCTTCGGACCATTACCGTCATCGATACCCATTTCAACGGTCCATTCCAAGATATCGATTACGTATATTATCCGGAAAAAGACAGTGATGCGGGAAAAATGCCTGTTACTACGATCCATGTCAATTCCATCATTCAGCAACCGTTAAACTGGAGTGTTTTGGATACAGGGATACATCAATTGCACGGTATTGCTTGGTCAGGAACAGGATTCATAACAAATGTTGAAATCTCCGTAGATGGAGGGGAGAACTGGAAACGGGCTGCTGTTCAACCTATTTCCCAAAATCCGTACAGTTGGGTATTTTGGACTTATACATGGGTCGTTAATCAAAAAGGGGAGTATACGATTATGTCGAGGGCAACGGATTCGTACGGATTTGTTCAACCGAAGGTAGCAAAGTGGAACCGAAAAGGATATGGATATAATGCCTGTTCCACCGTACAAGTTAAAGTCGATTAGCAGGAGGTGACAAAGTGTCCTTAAAACCATTTATGGATCCTCTTCCAATTCCAAAAGTTCTGCAGCCTAAGTCCTTCATTGATGGCTGTCCGTATTATGAAGTCTCGATGATGGAATTTCAACAATCACTTCATAGCCAACTTAATAAGACAACCGTATGGGGATACGAAGAAACTTATCCCGGACCGATATTTGAAGTGTTCGAAAATCAACAGATTTATGTTTGTTGGAACAATCTTTTACCTATTAAACATCTTCTTCCTGTGGATAAAACTGTACATGGATCCGGGCCTGATCAACCAGAAGTTCGGACGGTTGTGCACGTTCACGGAGCCAGTGTTCGTCCGGAGTATGATGGTCATCCCGATGCTTGGTTTACCCGGGAGTTTCAAGAAACCGGCCCCTTTTTTTCATCGAAAATATACAGTTATCCTAACCGGCAACATGCCGCTACATTGTGGTACCATGACCATGCATTAGGGATCACAAGATTGAACGTATACGTCGGACTAGGAGGCTTTTATATTATTCGTCATCCTCAAGAACAACAATTTAATCTTCCCCAAGGCCGGTATGAAATTCCACTTATGATCCAAGATAGATCTTTTCATTCAGACGGTTCGCTTTTTTATCCTGTCCAACCAGAGGAAGCATCTACTAAATTACCTTATCCTTCTGTTGTTCCTGAATTTTTTGGGGATGCGATTTTAGTCAACGGAAAAGTTTGGCCTTACTTGGAAGTGGAACCAAGAAAATATCGTTTTCGGATTGTGAATGGTTCAAATGCACGTTTTTATCGCATGCGGTTAGACACAGGTCAA
>NZ_CAMLDX010000140.1 GCF_946478885.1 uncultured Bacillus sp.
GGGGGAACTTCAAATGAATCAATAATCGAGGAAGAATTGTATGGAAGTTAATATATACATATTTGTAAAAATATGCTTATTGCACTTATAGGTCAGTGTTAATGACACTTTTTAATTTTCAATCGAATTGTGACCTTTGAAAACACAATAGTAAAAAGGCGGCAACAAAATGAAGTAATTTTAATCTTTTTGCAAGTTACCAGGTGGAAGGAAATTGTGATACCTCTTTTAGTTGAAATCCTTTTTGCTGGAGGAGTAAATGTATGTACTTAAGGATTTGATTTACGCCTCCTGCCCGCCGGCTTGACATTAATGACGGATGAGTTTAGTCTATGGATTGAACATGATTCTTCCAGCTTATATACTCTTGCTCCATCTGCGTTTCTTCCATTTGTCGCTAATTCTGCTGATATTGAAACCAACGAAATCCCATACGATAATTCTGAGAATCAGGTGTTTTTCCATCCCTTTTAAAACGTATTACTTTACCTGCTCCATTGATACCTTTTTCAAAGCGATATTTCAATATAAACTATTGAAAATCTATCCCAGTCTAATTCGCGAAGAAAATACTAAATATTTCCAGTTTTACAGGATAAAATTAATACCGAATCTTCCTTTTATAAAAAAATGAAGTGTTCGGTATTAACCTTATATTTCTATACTCAATTGATGATACATGATTTTTGTATCAAAACTAAGTGTTCTTTTCTAATTATCCTATTTTATCCACTACTTTAATGTTTCTTTTAACTTTAAATCGGCGAGTAGAAAACCTGTTTGAAATACCATAAGTATGATAAACGGCATTTGCTGACGTACAAGCAACAGAATGTTTGGCAACCTTCAAGGGTTTCGTAATTAACGAATTATTTTTCTTAAGCTCATCTGCGGAAATGCCTTTTTTGGCTAAAGCTTCATCAAACTCCTTTTGTGCAGCCTGCTTTGCCTTAAACAACATCATCTGAATTCTGCTATATACATTTATTGCTCCGTCACCCGTCGTTTCAATAGGCAGGAAAATTGCTTCCGGGTAAATTTCAGTAATCATTGATTGGACACCGTCTGAAACACCAGAAGAAGGCATACACCCAAAAGGTTTAACGGAAATCGTCATGTTTACTTTTCGCTTTATCACGTTAAGAATGAGCTTTCCAACCTCCATATGTCCCTCACCGCCTCGCAGATGGTTATTATAGTGATTATGAGCAGTCTTCGCAATCTCATCCATATCAGGTAAATGATATCCACGGAGTCCACTTACTTTCGCATATGTTTGAAACATCATTCTCACAGCGCGATCTGCCAACTGAAGCATACGCAGGCGCATTTGCGCATTCTTACCTTGGAGGCCTTTACGCCCGGAATCGGCCTTACGCAGGTTCATACGTTTAAGGGTGTCGTAACGCCCCTCCCAAATTAAAAATAAGATCCATGCTGTCACAGGCTGTACGTCTACTTCAGCTCCCTCCTCTTCTAAAAATTGCTGCAGGTGGTAGTTACCGGCACCCTCCGTTGTCATTGCCCAAAACTCTCCGATAATACTTACTTTTGGTTTGACGATTGTACGATCTACTTTAACGTTTTGCAGTTCCTTGCGGCATCGGTTTAAAGCTTTTATAAGAGAGTTACGTTTACTGAAAGCTTCATATAAATAATGTTTACAACGATCTATAGCTGCATTTGTTGATCCCTTGACTACCTCATACGGGCGGATACGATAACCCAGCGCATTCAAAATATCCCCGATTAAAATGGCCTTAAAAAACGTAATGAAAAAAGAACCATCTAATTTAAGGGCAGATTCTTCACCTGTTGCCTGCTTTAACCCGCTCTGCTGCTGGAACAGAAGAACACGAAAGCCGTCAAATCCGGCATCCCTTAGTGCTTTCCGGTACTCCGTCACATATGTACCAAAGCGGCAAGGACCACATGATCCACTTGTAACGAAAAGATAGCCTTGGACAATTTCTTCCTTCGATTTGCCTTCCTCATCTCTTAAGTACGTAAGATATTTTATCAAATTCCCAACAGTGAAGTAGGTCGGGTTACATTGTCCCCGATTCCCAAATTCCTTTCCAAAACGTAATGAATCTGCATCCGAGCAATTCATATGTTTGATATTGTAGCCTAATCCTTTGAGAGCCCCTTCTACCAAATAGTCATGTGCCATCGTAAATCCTCCAAAAAGGATCGTCGTTGACTCTTTGTCCTTTACAAAAAACTGACGCGGTACGAGATCAAACCACTGAGATTTTGTCTGATTAAGACCTAATTCAGCTTTTTTTTCCTCTTTATACCGACTAAAGCTTTCTTCTAATTTACGATCAACATCATTTTGTTCAAAATCTTGAATACGTACTCGATCTTTAGCAAATTTCATGAATATATTCACACCTCTTGTCATTTTATTCAGATATCGCTTTTTTCTCAGGAGAATTGTTTAACTGATCATAAATTGGACCATGTATGAATTCCCGTCGTTTTTTCTCAATAAGGTACTCTAATTCTTTCTTTTTACGTGCTAAATCCTCAAGGCGCTCTTCATGAAGTCCTAAGCTATGGGCATACGTTTTTACACGAATTTTGATCGAACCGCTTGGCTTATTGGCATCAATATCATGAAGTGCAGAATAAGGTGTACCTGCCGTTGAAATTACCGAGTCAATCAACCCGTATGTAGGGGCATCATGTCCGCATTTAAAACTGGACAGATCCAGAACAGCAACGTTCGGATGACGAGCAGCAAATTTAGCAGCCCACACCTTTTGCACACTGTTTGAACTGAAGTTTTCCGGCCAGACATCTGTAACTTCCAACGCGTATTCAACTCTGCCGCTTTCTAAATTATCCTTAAAGAAGCGGCGCAGCCAAGCTTCATCCTTTGGAATAGAACGCATGGAAAGAATCGGATAGCCCAGAACCTGAAACTCATCTAAAACGCCATGGTTCAGCCCGGGATCGGAGTGATAGGGGCGACCAATCATTAAAATGGCAAGCTTATTTTCTCTTTCCATTTGTTCTAATATCATTCGGCCTTTTTCCTGCATTTCAGCATCAAAAAGCTCCATCGCTTTCCAAGCTTCTTCAGCAGCATAATCACTTTCATCCTCCGATATTTGTAGAAAATCCTTAAAGGCTTCATATAATTGTTTTTTCTGCAGATTTAGTTCCGTAAAGGTTACCGCTGGATCAAAATATGTGATTCCTCTAGTTTTAAAAAAGTCTGTTTCCTTTGTAAACGCAGCTTTAATAACATTTGGAGTACCTGCTACAATCGGACAACTTGAGGAGTCCATTACATTATGAAGGTACGTCGGGATATGAGTGATACATGGAAAAATGATAGCATGAAGCGGCCTCTTTTCACGGTGGTGTTTAAATAACAAATTATGCACGTGTGCCTGTGCTACTTTTGATGGATAGCAGGGATCAATCGATCCATACTTACCTCCCTCTTGCCACATTTCCTCACTTGTATCGTCGCTAAATACGATATTTCGCTGATCAATGCCGAGTGTTTCAAAATAAGTTCTCCAAAATGGTGCTGTTGACCAAATGTTTAGAACCTTTGGGATGCCGATACGCAGCTGCTTCCTCCATTCCATAGACTCTGCGGATGAACGCTGAAATGGACGGGCAATTTTTTTCCTCCTTTTACCAAAACCCAGAAATCCAGCTTTGACTTCAATATCCTCAATCGTTTGATTTTCCTCTGGTAGTGGAGAAGGATCGTAAAAATGTCTAAACATATGACGTGCTTCATATTCAACGAGATTCGGGTATTGTTTTTTCAACCGGTTACGCTCCTGAATGATCTGGAGCATAGTCTCTTTATCCTCTACCGTTCCCTTTTCACAGCTAAAACCTGAGATATAGCGAGCAGTTTGCCCATCCGGTGTAGATGTGTCAATAAACGTACGGCTGCAATTGTTCGGACAAAAATTGCAGCGTGTTGATTCATCATTTCGAGATGTATACTGCATACCAATTGCCGCTTCCAAACCAAGAAAAGTAGAATATCCTCTGCGCTTTACTACACGAAGAGTTTCCATTGCTGCTCCAATCGCACCTGCTTCTCCAGTATGCGGGTGAACAAAAATCTGTGCATCCGGAACCCGTTCTTTAATATAATCAACCTGGGCTTTAACAGCAGCAAGGTTATGCTGCGTTCCGCCCTGCAGAACAAACCTTCTGCCTAGTTCTGACATACGTGGAATTTGCACGACATATTGCCAGATATTTTTAGGCAGTACAAGGGCCAGCCCCGCTAATAATTCCTCCTTTGCATAGCCTTCCTTCTGAAAATTCACCCTATCTGAATCAAGAAAAACAGCACATCCATAGGAAAATTTCGGACTAAGTTCAGCTCTAAAGGCCGTGTCGGCATATTCATGTATCGGAATACCGAATTGATCCGCCATTGCCTGTAAAAGCATTCCATTACCGGCTGAACATTGATTTGACAAACGGAAATTACGAATATCCCCATTTTTGAGAAAAAGGACTTTAATGTCCTGCCCGCCTATATCACAAATCACATCAATGTCACCGAAAAAATGGACGGCACTCATCATATGAGCTACGGTTTCAACAATATTCACATCTGCTTTTAATGTCTTTTCGAGTACATCGGCCGCATATCCTGTGGCTCCAAATCCTGTAATTTCTAATTTTGCGTCAGCTGCATGTACCTTTTCGTAAATACGCCCGAGAATCTCTTTCGTATCTTGTATTGGATTTCCTTTAGACAACTGATATTCCTTTAATAGAATCCGGCCATTCATATCGACTAAAACAGCCTTCGATGAGGTAGAACCTCCATCTAGCCCCACAACAGCTCTAATCGTTTCTCCCGGCCTAAATTCAGCCGGACAGAACTTTGAAATACTATATTGACGGCGAAAGCTCTCTAATTCTTCAACACTTTTTACAAGAGGAGAGCCTGCTTTTTCTCCAAGCTTTGCTTTACGCCCATAAGTAATAAATGCTTTTAACTCCTCAAGACCTTTATATACACCAACCCCCTGAGGCTCGTGCAAGCCATACATTACTGCCCCGTAAGCTGCATAATACTGGGCATTTTCCGGGATAAAAATCAATTCTTCCAGTGGGATATCTTTCGGGCAGTTATATCCCCGCTCCGCCCAGACTTGAGGGATTCGTTTTCTCCAGCATTCTTGAAGAAACGGCAAATATGTATTCGGTCCTCCTAATAGCAGCACCTTATGCCGCAATGTATTCCCCCGAGTCAACACCGACAGATTCTGCATCACAATGGCATCCGCCAATGAACACATAATTTCAGATGACGGTATACTGCTTTTTACCAAATTTACAATATCTGTTTCAGCAAACACTCCGCATTTAGCTGCCACATGATGGAGTTTTGAATCATCAAATGAAAGCTTTGCGACTTCTTCTTCCGGTATTCCGACTTTAATCATACATTTATCAATCGTAGCACCTGTTCCCGAAGCACATTTGTCATTCATTGACGTAATCGCCTGCTTATCTCCAGTTTCTTTGTTTTCTTTAAAAATGATAATTTTGGCGTCCTGGCCCCCTAGTTCGATGACACTGCCTACATCGGGATGTAGCTGTTCCACTGCCATCGTCACAGCATTCACTTCTTGGACGAACTTAGCGCCAATATGCTCGGCAATTGGCCCCCCGCCAGAACCAGTAATAAATACTCGTATATCTTCCTTTTTCACATTTGAGAATTCTTTCTCGATCTGAATCAAAAAATTAAGGACCATTTCCGCCTGTTTTGTATGGTGGCGCTGATAATCAGACCAAAGAATTTCTTTCCTTACAGAATTAACCACTGTCGCCTTTACAGTGGTTGACCCTACATCAATCCCTATAAATAGATTCCCTATGTTCTGGTTTTTGTTTACCTCCAACAAAATCACTTCCTCAAAACGAATATATGGGTTTAAATACGAACAGCATTAACGCTATATACATAGTTATAAATATAATTACTCAAAATCTCCCTAGTAATACGTAAATTAATCGATTTTTAATACATATCAGTTAACCTAAACTGTTATTCCTGTCATGCACTTTCTGATTTACATAATATCTAGGGGGTTTCGAAAAGCCAAATAATATTAAATATAGTATTTACTGGTTTGATGAAAAAAATCTATTAAGAATAAGTTTGGCTAAGAGAGATACTGTCCAAAATGAGGAAGTTAACCCCTACTTGCAAAAAAAGGCACTCTCAATGTAAGCGCCTAATGATATTCTGGAGTGAAAGCTCTTA
>NZ_CAMLDX010000141.1 GCF_946478885.1 uncultured Bacillus sp.
AAGCTTTTATTTCTCGTTTTTCTTCAAAACCTTGTAAAACCGCATAAATAAAGAAAAAGTTGACAAGTTCTCTTATCGAAAACTTGTCAACTAATCTTGTATTGTGCTCGGGAGTATGGATATCCTCTTATTTTTTTGATGAATTCGAACTATAATCCTATTCATTGGATTATAGCATCTTCGTGCTATACTCATACTATGTCACTAATCAAGTAACGAAGTTCCATATGAATTGTCGATTGCACATAACCATTTTCCATCAATATTTCTATAGATATAAGTCGCTCTTCTGTCCATGCTAAATTCTGATTCACTTTTATTGTCAGCTTCCAGTAGGGTTTGAGACAAAACCAAAACCGTATCGCCAGTCTCAAGCATAAGCATTTTCCCTTGTGTTGGTATTACGCTGTTTTTAAAGTACTCTGCAATTTTTATAAAGGCTTTCTTGATCGCTTCTTTTCCCTTTACCTCTAGACCGGGTTTGACAACAAGAACTGCATCTTCAGTATAAAAATCCATTAAATCATCAAATCGTTCCTCTTTTATCGCCTTGTCTGCAGCGTCTATCAAATTTTTAATGATATCGTTCATTAGTTTTCAAGCTCCTCACTCATCATACAAATAATTTTTGCCAAAGTTTGTTATAATTAAAGCAAAAAATCCATGTATGAGTTCAAATCCTCATACATGGATTTTTGTGATGCGGGTGAAGGGACTTGAACCCATACGGTGTTGCCACCACTAGAACCTGAATCTAGCGCGTCTGCCGATTCCGCCACACCCGCATATCTTGTCGGCTTTCCAATTATAGAAAATAGCTTACACGCTACAGGCAATATTATAGCTGTAATTTTCACAGAAGTCAACTTCTTTGCTGAATTTTTATTTAGATGCTCACATCTATGGCTTAAGAGGAAAACGGACAGCTATCAAAACTGTCCGTTTTGGTTAATATAACTTTGCCACATCAAAGCTCTTTTGCTTGTAATAATCGAGAATTCCCCAATAAATTGCCTGTGCCGCCGACTGTCTCCATGTTGCTGATTTAAGCTTTGTATTATCAGATGCATTATCAATAAAACCTAATTCTACTAAAGTAGCTGGCATATTATTTTCCCGCAGTACATGAAGATCTCCATTTTTGACACCACGATTATTTGTTGCTCCTATTTGTAGCATACGTTGTTGGATAGCCGTAGCTAGCATTTTACTATCTGTACTATATGGATTTACAGAGGCACTGTAAAAATACGTTTCTATTCCGCTTGCACTTCCGTTAAATGCATTAGAATGAATACTGATAAATGCATTACCATTTGCATTTTTTGCGATTTTAACACGTTCAGACAAAGTTGGATATGTATCCCCTTCTCTTGTCATTTTCACTTTAAAGGGTGTTTTCACCAATAATGCCTTTAGTTTTAAGGCTGTGTCAAGATTTACATTTTTCTCAAGCAAACCGAAACCATTTGCCCCATTGTCACTTCCACCATGACCTGCGTCAATCACGAGAACCTGAGAGCTTACGGGCTTTAAGTTTTCATTTCCATTCGGACTGCTCGAATTCTGATCGGAAATACTTTTAACATACTCACCACTTACAAATCCTTCCAGAGATGAATTTTTCACATAAATCCATCCGCCTACCCTGTATACTTCTCCTATCGTAGCACCTTTTACAAGAGCACCTTTTATGCTGTATTTTGTTGAAGGACCTGCACGAACATTAAGGCCCCCATCAGCTGTTACACTCAGATATCCCGAAACCGATACTTCTGGAACAAAACGGAGCTTATAATTGATTGCTCTGGCTAAAAAAACAGCATAATCTGCACGTGTGATAGACTGATTAACGGCAAAATCTCCATTTGAAAGTCCTTGGGCGATACCTCTCCCTATCAACTGGGATGCAGCTCCAGCCATTGTCAGCCTGCTCCCATATCCGAAGGCTCTACTGATGAATAAGGCCATTTCACCTCGTGATACTAATTTATCAGGCTGAAAGGTACCATTAGCATAACCAGCAATGATTCCCTTTTGTACAGCTGATTCAATGTAGCCGGAGGCAAATGAAGCATTGCTAACATCCTTAAAAGAAGTTTTTGTTTTGCTGCCATTTAAGCCAAGCGCCCGGCCAAGCATCGCAGCTGCCTCCGCTCTCGTTACATTTCTTGCCGGATCATAGTAGCCATTATTACCGGACACAATATTTCCTTGAGCCAGGTACATGATTTCATCATATGCCCTGTACGAAGAACTAACATCAGAAAATATTTGAGCAGCTTGGGAAGGTACAGCAGGGAAGGATAGCAGGGAGAAAAGCAATACAAAACATACCAATATTCGTGTATTCATAGAAATTTCATCCCCCACTTTTCTTTGTTCACACATACTTTTATATCGGTAAATCAACTAGTTATTTTAATTAAATTACACGACTTCCTGTAGAAATCTGTGTCAATTTTATAAGGGATATACAGTCTATTATTGCAGAAACATCTACTGTTTTTCTGTTATAGTACATTTACATATATTATAAATTGTATTATAATAATGACAGGCTGGATAGCAAGCGTGGCTATCAACGTATTTAGCGCAGGAGGGGCTAAATACATTTCTCACCTTGTCAAAAAATAATAAGCCTTAGGGTTTTAACATAACAATTTAATAATATGTGAAAAGGAGCTGTCCCAAAAGCAAAGGTGTCAGGTACCACAATAACATCTAGTATCTTTGCATAAATCTGCATTGGATCTAGATAAATTGTAGATGCCGGACACCTTATGGGACAGCCCTTTTTTTAGGACGTATATACCTTTTAAGCTGCGAGTTAAGAAAATTTACATGAACCTGATGTTAACCTTACGAAAAACTTCAGTCAAATGAAACATAAAAAGATCTTATGCTACCCTTTGCTTGATTAATTGCGGATACCTATCGAGCGTTTGATCTCTCTTATTTGTTCAATATGGCGCTGTTCATGTAAATATAGCATTTCAATCCATTGCAGCAGGCTTAAATCACCAAAAACAGAGTGACGATATGATTTTTTCTCTAGTATAGACTTGTCCTCTATTGAGGATAAACAAACAAGCAATTCTTTTCTTGAGTTCTGAAGCCATTTCATGACCTGTTGAACCTCAAACGGTCCTTCTCCAGGTTCAACAATTTCCGGAGCTTGTATTTTGTTTGATAGCTCCAAAATAAAGTGAATATTTTTCCGTTCTATCTTTGTTCCATGATTTTGAGATCCCATGATAATGGCCTGTAATGATGCCTTCTCTACTAACGCTAAATGATGGCATACTTGTGCAATACTCCATTGTTCTGGAGAAGGCCGTCTATTAAAAGTATCAAAGCCTAATACAATCATCTCTTTTATAAGTCTATTTCTTGTTTCAGTTAATTGGTCCATTTCTACATCATTCATGACAAGTCTCCTTCCGCGTTAAATGAATACGCTAACCTCTATTCTTATATATTCATTTAGGAGGATTTTATTCATTGTCAGTTTATAAATTATTCATCTCTTTATTCTTTTACTTTCATGCCGCACCTTAAAATAAAGGCTTTTTTATTATTAGTCGTCCCCGTTCAACAATATTACTTGACTAAAATGAGTTTTTTAGAGGATGCTAACTTTTGAATATTATAGTATTATTTTTTTATTACAATAATTTTATTGAGGTTTACTATGAAAAAAACTGGAAGAATTACATTTTTAAGTATTGCAATCGCATATGAAATCATTCAATTTCTATTTTTAGGGGATTTTTCTCCTGTTAACATGATAATAGATTTTATCATTACTGTTATCGTATCTGGGATTATCGGCTACCAATACGACAAAGTTAGATTTTACATGGCGAGAATGAATGAAAGTGAAAAATATTATAATCAATTGATCGAATCAATGCCGGATGGGATTGTGATCCACTATCAGGATCAAATTATATATGTCAATGAAACCGGAAAACTCATGTTAGGGGCCAATGATAAAAAAGAGATTTTAGGGATGTCGATCTACGATCTTATCAATTTTAATTATAAAGATGTAGCAAAAAAACGTATGAACTTGCTCCGTCAAGAAAATAAATCTACCTATAATGTAGAACAAAAATTAATTCGTCTCGACAAAAAAACAATCTATATCGAAATCTCAAGCTGTCCAATCATTTATGAAAGAAAAGAAGCCATTCTTTCGGTATTCAAAGATATTACAGATAAAAAGGCGGCAACAGAAGGGCTCCTGCAAAAATCTGAAAAACTGGCTCTTGTAGGGCAAATGGCAGCAGGCATAGCTCACGAAGTTAGGAATCCGCTTACATCAATCAAAGGATTTATTCAATTGTTTAAATCCAAATATCAAAATGATGAAGAATACTTCGATCTTGTCCTATCAGAGCTAGAACGAATTAATCTGATTATCGGCGAATTCCTTGTATTGGCAAAACCAACAGCTATTAAATATAAAGAAAAAGATGTTAATAAATTATTAAAGGACGTTGTCACCTTAATTAATGCACAAGCGACTATGAGTAGCATTCAAATATTTGTCGAATCTAAAGAGAACATCCCGCCGATTGTGTGTGAAGAAAATCAGTTAAAACAGGTATTTATTAATATATTAAAAAATTCGATTGAAGCTATGCCCAAAGGCGGCAGGATTGATGTGAAAGTAGCAATGAAGGAAAATGAACGAGTATCCATCCGTTTTATCGATCAAGGCATTGGCATTCCGGAAGACCGAATCCCTACATTAGGAGAGCCTTTTTATACGACAAAGGAAAAAGGCACCGGGCTTGGATTAATGACAAGCTATACCATTATTGACCGGCATGACGGCAAACTAAATATCACAAGTAAGGTAAATGAAGGAACAACAGTGGAAGTCATTTTACCTGCTTATCCCCAATCCCAGCCTATTCACCTATGACAACCTGAAACAAGCCTAAAAGGGAAACAGATAGATGGTTTCCTTTTTTTGTTATTTTACTAGGACAATCAGGAATGGCAGAATGAAAAAGGACAATAAAGTTGTCCAAAGAATGGTTTTGGTGACAATTTGAGGTGAAGCATCAAACTTTTGTGCCAGTATTCCGGCATTGACAGCCGTTGGCATGCAAGCCAATACAAACAACACGGAACGGAGAGTTCCGTCAATATTTAGCAAGGATAAACAGATTAAAGCCACAACAGGTGCAATGAAGAGGCGGATTGCCATGCCTGTCCATAAGGTTGTTTGTGCTGCTCGAGCCAGCTTTTCTGTTTTCACATTCATCATTTGTACACCTAAAATAGCTAGTACAACGGGTGAATAAGCTTCGGCAATCATTGATAATCCGCTTGACAAACCTCCAGGCACAGATAAATGTAAAATACGGAACATGAGTGCCAATAAGGCGGCATAAATAGCAGGCAAAGAAAACACAGATTTAACCGCATTCCTCATATTAAAATGCGACCTAGCTGCGAAATAGATGCCTATTGTATTCACAATGACCATTTGCAACACAATATAAACCGAAGCCTTATCTAGCCCCTGCCGGCCAAAAGCTAGCAATATGAGCGGAATTCCATAATTGACGCTGTTCGTGAATGCTGAAATGAGAGTAAGTGCGGCCGTATCATTTGCAGGCAACTTGAGGAACTTTCCCAAAGCATTTGCAAGTCCCCAAAGCAACAATAAATTTAATAAGGAATATATCATAATGGAAAAAACATCCTGATAAGTCACATTTGCCTGTACCAACGTTTCAAAAATCAAAACCGGGGTTAAATAGTATAATACAAATGTTAAAAGTGGTGTTATGTCCAACTGTTTAAAACGGCTGAGAAGTGCTCCGGCAATAACTGGCAACGATAGCGGAACAATGACTTGAAAAAGGGTCGAAAAAAGATCTTGGATCATGATGTGTCTTCCTCTCCAACAACAAAAATTCATTCTCTTTCTATTTAAGATCATAGTAAAGCAGGTGTCCAGTGAAATAAACCTGTGTCAGCAAACAAATCCTATCTCTTCCTAATTTTCCTCATTTGTTATTATACTTGAAAAATACTTGTTTCTGGCTTTACTCGAAAATCATTCAATATTTAGAATATGATCATGTTGATATTACGAGAAGATCCTACTAAATGTTTATTTAATAGCTAAATCTAACTGAAAACTTTTAAACATAACCATAGGATCACAATAAGAAAGCCGGCTCTTTGTTTTTAGGCCGGCTTTCTTATTGTGATCCTTTTAACAGGGCAGAGCCTG
>NZ_CAMLDX010000142.1 GCF_946478885.1 uncultured Bacillus sp.
CTTACAAAAAAGTAAATAATAGAATGGCCTCCACCAAGAATTAAGAACAAATAAGGCATACTTCGTTTTATATCAACATAATGGATCATCACCAAAAAGACGAGTATTGAAATCACTCTGCCAGCATTCAGGAAGATTTCTCTGACCACAATATATTCGATTCTCATTTCAGCTGCCTTCCATCCGCTCCCGATCACATCATAGGTGATGGACATCAAAGGAACCAACAGCAGTGGATAGCCGATTGCAATGGATGTCGCGTAGACTAAAAGTCTTGTATATGTGACATCAAAGGCAATTAAGAAAAGAGAGGCATAAAGCAGGACTCCGCCTGCTAAAACAGCCTTTAAACGGTGTTTTTTTTTGAGAAACCGGGAGACAACAAAATACGCGAGAAATGAAACGGCTGAATTTAACAGGCCGTATGTACCCAAGGCCATCTCCGTTCCTGTCGAAATAAAGACCATAACGGAAATCAAAAAAGCAAAAATTCCTTCGCGCAATCCTTGGCAAAATGTTGCATTCGTTACCATACACCAGTTGTAATTATGCCTTCTCTCCGTAAAAATCCTTGTAAAGCAAAATTTCCCGTGTGCAGGTCGGCGTTTTAAAAAAAAGCTTAAAAAAACAGCAAAAGAAAACAAGCCAAGGGAAATCGTGAAAATAACCGTGTAGCCGGTAAATTTTTCGAGCTTGGAAATAATAAAGCCCGCCGCAATCGGACCGATCATTCCCCCGACTGAAGTGAGAATTCCTAGAAAGCCATTGAAAAAATCCCTTGTTTCCGGCTCTGTAATCTCAAAGGTCAGCACATTAAAGGCAAGCCAATAAAAACCATAGCCGATCCCCAACAGAGCGCCAAGAAGCAGTAAAAATTGTGCAACGGCTGTGCCGAATGCCAGAACCGTTAAATAGAAGAGAGCGAGAAAAATGACCCCGATGCGCAACACAATTACTCTGTCAATTTTTTTCGCCCATCTCCCGGCAAGAATAAAGGTGAGGGGCTGGGCAACAACCACAGCCAGATTGTATAAGCCGATATCTTTCAGTTCACCCGTCTGTTTCCACAGGTAAATATTCACAAATGTATTGGACAAGGCCACACTTAACGCATAAAGCCCGCCAATAAGAAGCAAAAGCGTCAAATCCTTTGTCAGCTCTACTTCACCTAATAAATGCTTTCTAAATTTACTCATAAAAAAACTCCTCTTTATTTCTAAAGAGTAGTCTTTACAAATTGGCAGATGTTATGCAAAAAGAGCTGTGATCATTTGACCGCAATCTTTTCCCGCTGATGATAGGCCTTCATCGGCATATACACACAATACGGGTCACTCTCTAAGTAATCACCTGTCATATTATAGGCTCGGGAACGATTTCCTCCACAGACATAGTGAAATTCACAAACCGCACATTTCCCCTTCAGTAAATCAGGATTCTTCAGTTTTTTAAACAGTGGTGAGTAGCAATAAATCACTTCTAATAATTCATCCTTTACATTCCCTGCTTTAATCGGCATTATCCGGCTCGGATACACATCTCCATTATGGTTGATGTACAGAGTGCCCTTGCCGTCATTTAATACACACGGAGCGTAATTTAACAAACGTTTGACCCCTTCAGGCCCTTCCAACAGTGCTTTTTGATATTCTAAGGTATGGGAATCAAGCTGCAACTGCCGCATCTTATTTTGAATCACGACTCGTTGATAGTGCTGTCCGTATGTTGTTTTGATTGGAAATGGCACATTGGTGCTGAAATCATACAGCCATTGAAAAAAAAGCTCGTGTTCACTAGCAGATAATGGAGGGATTTCCGAATTTCCCGGCGTCGGCACCAGCATAATAATATTCCAAAGACAAATATCAAGCGTTCTAACAAGCTTGGCCATTTCTCTTATTTTATCGTAATTAATCTTGCTTACAACCGTATTAATCTGTCTCGAAATTCCGATTTCCTTTAAATAAGATAAAGAATGCATGGTTAAGTCAAAGGTACCCGGGACTCCGCAAAGTGCATCATGAGAATGAACATCAGGACCGTCAAGATAAAACGACCATTTGCTGATGCCGATATCTTTTGCCCGTTGCATTACTTCTTTTGTAACATTGCTGGTTGCGCTCGTAGAAATAGCTACCTTTAAACCTTTATCTATTCCATACTGTGCTAAATCAAAGAAATCGGAACGGGAAAAAACATCTCCGCCTGTCAGAACAAGAAGTGGGTTATCCATTTCAGTTATTTCATCAATTAACCGCATTCCTTCGCGAAAGGTCAATTCATCCGGTTCTCTGTCTGTCTGTGTCTTCAATTGACAGTGCAGACATTTTAAGCTGCAACTTCGGGTCATTTCCCAAATAACAACAAATGGATTCTGATTCATTTCACAGGACTTCGTCTCCATAAGCCAAAACCTCCTAGTTTACACAGCACACCTTTACGAGAAATATAGCATATTTCCAATAAATTGAAAGTTAGGTATATCACTATAGTGTAAAGAACGGGATAGGGAACTGAGAAGGGATGAAAGCCGCTAAATGGAGCTGTCCCGAAAGCAAAGGTGTCAGGCACCACACTCCAATATTCCTTTGCATAAATCTGCAGGGGATATCAATCAATGGTGGATGCCTGACACCTGATAGGACAGCTCTCATGCAGGTGAATATTCATCTAGCTGCATCATAGCGTTTGGCTACTTCGTCCCAATTAATCACGTAAAAGAAATTGTTAATATATTCTGGACGACGGTTTTGATAGGTTAAATAATAAGCATGCTCCCAAACGTCAATGCCAAGAATCGGCGTTTTTCCTTCCATTAACGGCGAGTCTTGGTTTGGAGTGCTGGAAACTTCCAGTTCACCATTGTGAACCGTAAGCCAGGCCCACCCTGAACCAAAACGACCCGCCGCAGCCTTTGAAAATTGATCTTTAAAGCCTTCAAAGCTGCCAAACTTATTCTTTATCGCATCTGCTAATGCTCCAGACGGTACACCGCCGGCATTAGGTGCAAGAATACGCCAGAACAAAGAGTGGTTTGCATGTCCACCACCGTTATTCCGTACAGCTGTACGGACCGATTCCGGTACGGAATGCAGATTGGCAATCACTTCTTCGACTGTCTTGGAAAGAAGCTCCGAATTTCCTTCGAGAGCGTTATTTAAATTTGTTACATAAGTGTTATGGTGCTTTGTATGGTGAATATTCATCGTTTCTTTATCAATATAAGGTTCTAATGCATCATATGCATAAGGTAGCGGCGGTAATTCAAATGCCATAGCAAACATTCCTCCCTGTAAACACATTTTTCAATATTTCAGCCCTCTTCATTGGAAAGGTTCCAGAAGATGGAAGAAACATACGTGAACAACAAATAGTATTGATCTTTTAGGAGAAAATATACAAAAAATTATTCTAATATTACTGTTTTTTTCGTATCATAATAAATAGACCACAATCATTGTAAGTCACAAAAAGTTCGAAAAATTGTCATTGCAGCACAAAACAGCACGGTGTCAACGATATTTGTCATATCTGGCACAAATTGATTTCCAAAAATAGTCAAACTTATATTGACATGTTATTAATATTTGATTAAATCTTAAGTATAGATTGAAAAAGGAGTGATCATATGGCGACTAATATAAAAGAATTACAAATTTCATTATATAGTTTATTAATTCAATATTTTATTGATAAAGAACCTGTACAAAGGGTACCAATGGGTACCTATCTATTTCAGGAAAAAGAAGAAGTGGAAAATGTTTATATTCTAATTCAAGGAAGCGTTTCCGTTGGAAGATTTCATGTAAAAGGAAAAGAATTTATTTTGAAAATATTAGGCGGAGAAGAACTGATTATTGAATATCAATTATTCACGAAACATCCAGTCTATCATTTATTTACAAAGACAATGACTGATTGTGAATTAATCGTCATCAAGAAAAAGCAGTTTGAGGAATATGCCTTAAGTGAGCCTGCCGTACTTGGAGCCATAACCAGCTGGATGAGTACACGTTACTTAAAATCACAGATGAAATGTATGGATTTAATTATGAATGGAAAAAAGGGCGGCTTGTACTCCATCCTCATCCGCCTTTGCAACAGTCATGGCATCCTAACCGAAAACGGCATTGTCATTGATATTCCATTAACACATCAAGAATTGGCTAACCTAACATATGGAACAAGAGAAGTAGTACAAAGAATGTTGAAAGAACTCCGGGAAAATGATGTTCTTGACTACGATCAACAACGCTTTACCGTGAAAAATTTAGCTTATTTACGGAAAGAAGTAGACTGTCAGCAATGTGGCAGGGAAATTTGCGGAATTAACTAATATATCTCAGAGTAGACGAGAGCTGTGTGACAAAATCAACCGATCCAAGGATATTGGTTGATTTTTTTTGAGCTTGGTTCTACTATTTGTTTATCTCCATCCTCTGACTGCTTTTGCAGTCAAGTTAATGTCGTCTGGAACTGATACCACATACGGACTTTCTCCGGATAAGCCGTTCTATTGATGGCTGGACATGCATATAGATGTGTATATCGCTGTTCAGGAGGGAAGGTAGATGAAGCGTTTAGCTGGACTAATTCTCATGATTACCATTTTATATTCCATTTATTACGATATCAGTTACGGGACCCTGACTGCTATTTCCTCTATGTCTACTTCCTCTTCTGAAACAGCTCCCAAAACCGCACCACAATCCAAACCTGAACTCCCCTATTTCAAGAAAAAGGTAGCGAACGGTGATACCGTTCTATCGATCCTAGAAGAGCATCTCAATGGCCCTATTCCTGTCCCTATTGCTGATGTCGTCACAGATTTCAAAAAATTAAATAATGGACTGGCGCCGCAGGATATTCAGCCGGGAAAAACCTATAAATTTCCGCTTTATTCAAAAACATCCGAATAACAGTTGCTCCCTGGCAAAAAAGCTTTTTTCCAACTTCCTTGTCAACTTCGCCTGTTCATTGCTACAATAATAAAGGATTGTAAAATATGAGAAATTTTTTTCAATTAAAGGAGCGAATCACTCTTGAGTGAAATCATACATCGAACGAATACCCGCCCAGTTAAAGTCGGAAACTTAACAATTGGCGGAAATAATGAACTAATTATTCAAAGTATGACCACCACGAAGACACATGATGTGGAGGCAACGGTGGCACAAATTAAAAGGCTGGAAGAGGCTGGATGCCAGCTCGTTCGTGTTGCCTGCCCTGATGAACGTGCCGCAAATGCTATTGCCGACATAAAGAAGCGAATCAACATCCCATTAGTCGTTGATATTCACTTCGATTATAAATTAGCCTTAAAAGCCATTGCAGGCGGCGCAGATAAAATCCGCATCAATCCGGGAAATATCGGAAAACGTGAAAAAGTAGAAGCTGTTGTAAAGGCCGCAAAAGAAAGAGGCATTCCTATCCGCATCGGTGTGAATGCAGGCTCATTGGAAAAACGAATCCTAGATAAATATGGGTATCCAACAGCAGATGGGATGGTTGAAAGCGCCCTGCACCATATAAAAATTCTTGAAGACCTTGACTTTCATGATATTATCGTATCTATGAAGGCATCCGATGTTCCACTTGCGATTGAAGCTTATGAAAAAGCGGCACAAGCCTTTGACTATCCGCTGCATCTCGGAATTACAGAATCCGGAACTTTATTTGCCGGTACGGTTAAAAGCGCTGCCGGACTGGGTGCCATTATAAGCAAGGGCATTGGGAATACCTTGAGAATTTCTTTAAGTGCCGATCCGGTGGAAGAAGTAAAGGTGGCACGCGAGCTATTAAAGGTATTCGGTCTCTCATCCAACGCGGCAACCCTCATTTCCTGCCCGACGTGCGGCAGAATTGAAATTGATTTAATCAGCATCGCCAATGAAGTCGAGGAATATATCCAGAAGATTAAAGCACCGATTAAAGTTGCTGTACTTGGTTGTGCCGTGAATGGACCCGGAGAAGCCAAGGAAGCAGATATCGGGATTGCCGGCGCAAGGGGCGAGGGACTGCTGTTCCGCAAGGGGGAAATTATCCGGAAAGTTCCAGAAGCCATTATGGTTGAAGAATTAAAAAAGGAAATCGACCAAATTGCCCAAGAGTATTATGCCCAGCAA
>NZ_CAMLDX010000143.1 GCF_946478885.1 uncultured Bacillus sp.
GGTGAAAAATGCGGAATAGAACCAAATGATATTATGGTATCTATTGTGACAAACGGTGCAGCTGATTGGAGTTTTGGCTTTGGCGAAGCGCAATTTTTAACAGGAAAATTGTAATAGACCAGTCTCCTTCCTTATTAATGATAGTAAAAGCTTAACGAGGAGGCTGATGAATTGATTTGATCATAAGGGGATCATGTGGAAAAAGAGTTAATCATATAAACATGTTATTGAAATCGATTTCATCCAAAGTCAGTTTTACAGAGAAAAAATACTCAACATATTATAGGAATATAGAAAAAAGGTTGACCGAAAACGTTTTTAGTATTAAGATGTAAACGAAGATAACCAAAAGATAACCAAAATATGATGAATAATTGAATAGATGTAGTAAATACTATAAGGTTATCAATCTATAACTATATCTTGAAATCGATTTCGCAAAACCAATTAACCTATTAATTAACAAGCGATTGACAAGGAGGAAGAAGAATGTCTGAAGTAATGTTAAAAGTAGAAAGATTGAGAAACTATATAAATGGTGAATGGGTAGAAAGCAAAGCTACTAAATATGAAGATGTATATAATCCAGCTAAAAAAGAAGTAATTGCACAAGTTCCTATTTCTACTAAAGAAGATCTTGATTATGCAGTAGAAGCAGCAGCAAAGGCATTTGAAAAATGGAAAAATGTTCCTGTCCAAAAACGTGCAAGAATCCTATTTAAGTTTCAACAGTTGTTGCAAGAAAATAAAGAAGAATTGGCTCGAATCATTACAATCGAAAACGGTAAGAATCTCCCTGAAGCTCTAGGTGAAGTTGGACGTGGAATTGAAAATGTTGAATTTGCAGCAGGAGTTCCTACATTAATGATGGGGGATTCATTGACTACGATTGCAACAGATGTTGAAATCACAAACTATCGTTATCCAATCGGGGTTGTAGGTGGAATCACACCATTTAACTTTCCGATGATGGTACCTTGCTGGATGTTCCCAATGGCGATTGCGGTAGGTAATACATTTGTATTGAAGCCATCTGAAAGAACTCCATTGCTAGCACAAAGAATAGCTGAACTATTAGAAGAAGCTGGCCTTCCAAAAGGTGTACTTAATATCGTACATGGTGCGCATGATGTAGTAAATGGACTTCTTGATCATCCGGAAGTGAAAGCTATTTCATTCGTTGGTTCACAACCGGTTGGTGAGTATGTTTATAAACGTGGAAGCGAAAACTTAAAACGTGTTCAAGCTTTAACAGGTGCGAAAAACCATTCTATCATTTTAAATGATGCGGATTTAGATCTTTCTGTCACAAACGTTGTGGCTTCAGCATTTGGCTCTGCAGGTGAACGTTGTATGGCTTGCTCTGTTGTAACTGTAGAAGAAGGTATTGCAGATGCATTTCTTGAAAAATTAATAGAAAAAGCAAAGGGACTAAAAATCGGAAACGGCTTAGATGAAGGCGTGTTCTTAGGTCCGGTTATTAGAGAGCAAAACCAACAACGTACATTAGACTATATCCAAAAGGGTATGGACGAAGGTGCGAAATTAGTTTGTGACGGTCGTGAAAATGTACCAGAAGAAGGGTACTTTGTGGGACCGACGATTTTCGACGGTGTGACTACAGATATGCAAATCTGGAAGGACGAGATCTTCGCTCCGGTACTTTCAATTGTTCGTGTTAAAAACTTAAAAGAAGCAGTTGAAATCACGAATAAATCAGAATTTGCAAATGGTGCATGTATTTATACATCAAATGCTTCATCAATTCGTTACTTCCGTGAAAATATCGATGCCGGTATGTTAGGAGTTAACTTAGGTGTTCCGGCACCAATGGCATTCTTCCCATTCTCAGGCTGGAAGTCTTCATTCTATGGAACACTACATGCGAATGGAAAAGATAGTGTTGATTTCTATACTCGCAAAAAAGTTGTTACAGCTAACTACAAAGCACCATCATTTGAATAAGATTTAAGCAATCGACTTGTTTCCTAGTCGTTTTTAGAATAATAGCCAATCATACATGACGAAATAGGAGTTGAAAGGATAATGAGCAAACTACTCCGAAAACAAACTGCAATTGAAATATCACCAGGAGTAAAGATCGTTCATGAAGTGACAAGAGAAAATTCACCATTAGAATATGTTGCAATGAAAGTGATAGACTTAGCTCCAGGGGCGAGCTTCCGAGAGAAATTAAGTAAAATGGAATGCTGCATTGTTGCATTAACAGGGAAAATTTCAGTTACAGACGGTACAGAAACTTTTGAAAACATTGGAACAAGAGAAAGTGTTTTCGAAAAAAAACCAACAGATAGTGTGTATATTTCAATTGACCGTTCATTTGCCATAGAAGCGGTGACAAAAGCACGTATAATCCTTTGCTATTCACCATCAGAAAAGCAATTGCCAACAAGACTTATTAAAGCGGAAGATAACAGCATTGAAAATAGAGGGAAATATAATAATAAACGTTTAGTACACAATATTTTACCTGACAATGATCCATCTGCAGATCGTTTACTGGTCGTAGAAGTGTTTACGGAAAGCGGAAATTGGTCTAGCTATCCTCCGCATAAACATGATCAAGACAACTTACCGCATGAGTCGTTTTTAGAGGAAACTTATTACCATGAAATGAATCCAAGACAAGGCTTTGTGTTCCAACGTGTATATACAGACAATCGGTCGCTTGATGAAACAATGGCAGTTGAAAATGGGGATGTTGTAATAGTGCCGGTAGGCTATCATCCTGTAGCGGTTCCAGATGGATACGAATCTTATTATTTAAACATTATGGCAGGACCAAAACGTATTTGGAAGTTCCATAACGAACCTGCTCATGAATGGATTCTAGAACGTAAATAAGTGACGAGGAGTTGCTAAATAACATGAAGATTGAATTTAATTCAAATAAAGAATTTGACATCATCGCAATTGGTCGTGCGTGTATCGACTTGAATGCAGTGGAATATAACCGTCCAATGGAAGAAACGATGACATTCAAAAAATATGTCGGTGGTTCACCAGCAAATATTGCCATTGGAACGTCAAAATTAGGTTTAAAAGCTGGATTTATCGGTAAATTATCAGATGACCAGCATGGACGTTTTATTGAACAATATATGAGCAGTGTTGGTGTAGATACATCACAAATGGTTGTAGATCGAGAAGGCCATAAAGCTGGATTAACTTTTACAGAAATTAAGAGTCCGGAAGAATGCAGTATTTTAATGTATCGTGAAGAGGTAGCCGATCTTTACTTAACTGCATCTGAAGTGAGCGAAGACTATATTAAAAAGGCAAAGATTCTTCTTGTCTCAGGTACAGCTTTGGCAAAAAGTCCTTCACGTGAAGCGGTATTAAAGGCCATTCATATAGCAAAGAAAAATGATGTAAAAGTAATATTTGAATTAGACTATCGTCCATATACATGGGTATCACCGGAAGAAACATCTGTTTACTATACATTAGTTGCCGAGAAGGCAGATGTGGTTGTAGGGACACGTGATGAATTTGATGCTATGGAAAATCGTAAAGATGGCAGCAATGAGGATACTGTAAGCCATTTATTTAAACATTCTCCAGAGTTAGTGGTCATTAAACATGGTGTTGAAGGTTCATATGCCTATGCAAAATCAGGGGAAGTATTTAGAGGCCATGCTTACTTAACGAAGGTATTAAAAACATTTGGTGCAGGTGACTCTTATGCTTCAGCCTTCTTATATGCATTAATTAATGGGAAAGATATTGAAACAGCACTTAAATTCGGTAGTGCCTCTGCTGCAATTGTTGTAAGCAAACACAGTTCATCTGAAGCGATGCCAACAGTCGAAGAAATTGAACAATTAATTGATGAACGATCTAAAGTAACAGCCACAAATCAGTAAGAGGTGAACGTCCATGGGGAAAATTAGATTAACAACTGCCCAAGCCTTAATCAAATTTTTAAATCAACAATATATCTATGTTGATGGAGAAGAATTCCCATTCGTTGAAGGTATTTTTACTGTGTTCGGACATGGAAATGTATTAGGGATTGGTCAAGCACTCGAGCAAGATGCAGGTCATTTAAAGGTTTTTCAAGGGAAAAATGAGCAGGGGATGGCACACGCTGCCATTGCTTATAGTAAACAAATGCTACGACACAAAATTTATGCTGTGACAACTTCTGTCGGACCGGGTTCAGCTAATTTAGCAGCAGCGGCGGGCACAGCCCTAGCAAACAATATCCCTGTGTTATTTTTACCAGGGGATACCTTTGCCTCAAGACAGCCCGATCCCGTTTTACAGCAAATTGAACAAGAATACAGTTTGGCAGTTACAACCAATGATCTATTGAAACCTGTTTCAAGATATTGGGATCGTATTACACGTCCCGAACAATTAATGTCTAGTTTAATCCGTGCTTTTGAAGTGATGACAGACCCTGGTAAAGCAGGCCCTGCCACTATTTGTCTTGCACAAGATGTTGAAGGGGAAGCGTTTGATTATGATGAAAAATTCTTTGAAAAGCGTGTTCATTATCTGGATAGAAAACCGCCTGTTGAAAGAGAACTAAAGGGTGCGGCTGAGTTAATAAGAGCAAGCAAAAAGCCAGTTATTCTTATTGGTGGTGGGGCAAAATATTCAGGAGCTCGGGACATTTTAATCTCTCTATCCGAAAAACACAATATTCCTTTAGTGGAAACACAAGCTGGTAAGGCAACAGTAGAGTCTTCTTTTAAAATGAATCTGGGTGGAATGGGAGTTACAGGTACATTAGCGGCTAATAAAGCAGCTCGCCAGGCAGATTTAATTATTGGGATTGGTACAAGATATACTGATTTTGCGACATCATCAAAAACAGCATTTAAATTTGATACAACAAAGTTTTTAAATATCAATATCAGCCGTTTGCAAGCATATAAATTAGATGCCTTTCAAGTGGTTGCAGATGCAAAAACGACATTAGAGCAATTGGCACCGCTTTTAGAAGGATATCAAAGTGAATTCGGCTCTATCATTAAGGAATTGAAAGAAGAATGGAATAATGAACGTGACCGTTTAAGTAAAGTAACCTTTACCCGTGATCATTTTGATCCGGAAATCAAACACCATTTCTCTCAAGAAATTTTGAATGAATATGCTGATGCACTTCATACTGAATTGGCTCAAACGACCGCCTTAATCGCTGTTAATGATGCAATTTCACCTGATAGCACGATTATTACTGCAGCTGGGTCTATTCCGGGAGATGTACAGCGTATTTGGAATTCAACTGTCCCAAATACTTATAATGTAGAATACGGTTATTCTTGTATGGGTTATGAAATTTCTGGGGCATTAGGTGTTAAGTTGGCCAATCCGGAAAAAGAAGTGTATTCACTTGTAGGTGATGGCAGCTTCCTATTATTGCACTCTGAATTGGTCACAGCTATTCAATATAATCAGAAAATTAATGTGGTGCTTTTTGATAATTCAGGTTTTGGATGTATTAACAATTTACAAATGGCTCATGGTAGTGGAAGCTATTTTTGTGAATTTAGAACACATGATAATAAAATCTTAAATATTGATTTTGCAAAAGTAGCAGAAGGTTATGGTGCGAAAACATACCGCGTAAATACGATTGAACAATTAAAAGAAGCTTTGAAAGATGCGAAGAAACAAAAAGTATCCACTTTAATCGATATTAAAGTGCTACCAAAAACGATGACAGATGGTTATGACAGCTGGTGGAATGTCGGAGTGTCTGAGGTATCCGATAAAGAAAGTATCTTAAAGGCATATGAATTAAGACAGCAAAAATTAGAAACGGCAAAGCAATACTAATTGATGATGTAAAGGTTTGTGAGAGTTCAGAAACCTTTATCATCGGTTCAATTCAAGATTAAGAGAG
>NZ_CAMLDX010000144.1 GCF_946478885.1 uncultured Bacillus sp.
GGTTTAATGGATAATTTCGAATTGATGGCAAAACAATTAAAAGCCGCGAGTGATCCCAACCGATTAAAGTTACTGGCATGTCTCAAAAAAGGTGAAATATGTGTCTGTGATTTTGTTGGTGTTCTTCATGTTTCTCAGCCTGCCGTCAGTCAACAATTAAAAAAGTTGAAAGAAGCTGGAATAATAGTTGAAAGGCCCGCAGGAACATGGAAATATTATCGATTAAATGATTGTTTACCAACATATATTCAAGCGATTATTGATCAACTAGAAGAGATTTCAATAATACAAGGTATATGTTAAAGGGATTAACAAAGGGGTGAAAAAAATGCCAGAAAGTGTATCGGAAAAACTATCATTTTTAGATCGTTATTTAACGCTGTGGATTTTTGCCGCTATGGCTTTGGGAATCCTCATTGGAGTAGTATCACCGAATTTTAAAGAGATGCTAGATACCTTCTCTGTCGGAACGACAAATATTCCAATTGCCATTGGGTTGATTATTATGATGTATCCGCCCCTTGCAAAAGTAAAATATGAAGAAATGTGGCGCGTTTTTAAAGATTGGAAAGTACTTCTGCTGTCTTTATTCCAAAACTGGCTGCTTGGGCCATTTTTAATGTTCTTTTTAGCGATTATCTTTTTACATGATAAACCAGAATATATGGCGGGTTTAATCATGATCGGTCTCGCTCGTTGTATTGCCATGGTGATTGTATGGAATGACTTAGCACGAGGAGACCGTGAATATGTAGCCGGCCTGGTGGCATTTAACTCAGTGTTCCAGATCTTATTCTATTCCGTTTTTGCTTATTTCTTTTTAAATGTCCTGCCAGGAGGTTTTGGATTAGAAAATTTATCTGTCTCAATCTCAATGTGGGAAATTGCAAAAAGTGTTCTGATTTATCTAGGGATTCCGTTTATCGCAGGGATGCTAACTCGTTTTATTGGACTAAAGGTAAAGGGTAAAGAGTGGTACGAAAATAAATTTTTACCTAAAATCTCTCCACTTACATTAATTGCTTTATTATTTACGATTGTTATGATGTTCTCTTTAAAAGGTGATCAAATTATTGCCTTGCCATTAGATGTGGTTCGCATAGCTATACCATTGTTGATCTACTTCTTGGTTATGTTTGCTGTGTCTTTCTTTGCATCGCGCAAAGCAGGTGCGTCTTATCCTGTTACAGCCGCCCTTTCATTTACTGCAGCAAGTAACAACTTTGAATTAGCCATTGCCGTAGCTGTAGCCGTATTTGGGATTAACAGTGGGGAAGCATTCGCAGCTGTTATTGGACCATTAGTCGAGGTTCCTGTTCTCATAGCCCTAGTTAATGTAGCCTTAAGATGGCAAAAGAAATATTTTAGAACCGTTAAATGATAAAGGAAAACAAAAAGAATATTTACTTACAAGAGCAAGGAGATTGTTATAGAATGACGAAAAAGGCCCTTTATTTTTTATGTACAGGGAATTCTTGCCGAAGCCAAATGGCAGAAGGCTGGGCAAAAAAATATTTAAATCTAAACGAATGGGATGTCCGCAGTGCTGGGATTGAAGCGCATGGCTTAAATCCGAATGCAGTAAAAGCTATGGCAGAGGCAGAAATCGATATTTCAAATCAAACCTCAGATATTATTGACTCAGAGATTCTGAATAATGCTTATTTAATGGTTACCTTATGCGGGGATGCTGCTGACGAATGCCCAATGACACCACCGCATGTAAAACGCGAACACTGGGGTTTTGATGACCCTGCACGAGCAAAGGGAACAGAAGAAGAGAAATGGACAGTTTTTCAACGTGTTCGTGACGAAATTGGTAAACGAATTAAACGTTTTGCGGAAACGGGAGAATAAAAGAATCAAAGTGCCAAGAGAAATTCTCATGGTTTTTTATTTGTAAATAGTTTTGAACTATAAGAAAAAATATAAAAAACTGGTAAAATCAAAACCATAAAACCAGAAAAATAATTTTATGGTTGAATTACATAATAGGGTATAAATGTCCTGAAAATAATAGAAAACTGAAACCAAATGAAGAAATGAAAAATAGAAACTATCTCTTTAATATATTTAACCCAAGTTTAAAAACTCTTTAGTCATTTGTTATTATCTAAAATACTAAACATATTAAACTATTCACTAATAACAGAGTATGAATCTTTTTCGACATCTATTTGAAATGGGGCTCTTGCTTGTTGAAATATAGATATAATTATCCTTAGACTTCTATATTAAGGAGATACAGAGGATGATGTGTAAACACAATATTCTTAATTTTTTTCCCCTTCTAATGGTGATCCTTCTTGTTGCATGTCAACAAGAACAGAAACTTGAAACAATCGAATTGACTTCAAATCAAATAGAAACAGAGCCTGCTAATACGGTTGAAGGAAATAAGAAAAGTTTAAATATTGGAATCGCTTCGGTTATTTCTCCGCTTGCAACAAGAGTGAATTATAAACAATTTGTTGAATATATTGGATACAAGCTTCAGATACCAGTTGAATTCATTCAAGGAGAAAATTATGCAGAAACAAATAAACTCATAGAAGAAGGCAAAATTGATGTGGCTCTTGTCTGTTCTCAGGCTTTTGTTATGGGAAGGGAAAAGGAATCAATGAAGGGAATTGTAATGCCTAAAGTAGATGGGAAGCCTCTGTATCGTTCTTATATTATTGTCAGAAAAGATAGTGGAATTAATAAACTGGAAGATTTGCAGGGGAAACGATTTGCCTACACGGATCCAGATTCCTATTCTGGAAGGCTTACCGTAATATCAAGTCTTATTGATAAGGGAGCTGACCCGGAACAATTTTTCTCAAAAACATTCTACACATATAGTCATGATTATTCAGTACTGGCGGTAGCACAAGGAGTAGTAGACGGAGCGACTGTTGATAGTATTGTCTATGACCAAATGATGAAGAGTGACGAAAAAGAGATTGCTAATTTAAAAGTGATTGATTACGGCGAGTGGGTTGGAACACCACCAATTGTTGTTTCTAACTACCTGTCTGATGATATTGTCTCAAAAGTGACAACAGTATTATTGACGATGGACAAGGATCCGAAAGGAAAAGAAATTCTAGATCAATTAGGCATTGAACAATTTATATCGTTGGATCAAAATACTTATGCCCCAATCAATGAAATGATCAACAAGGTTGGTGGATACTCATGGTAAAGAATTGGATGAGGCACCTAAGAGATTTACCGATTCAGGTTAAAATATATGGAATGGTGCTTCTTATTATTTCAATAATCAGCAGTGTCAGCCTAATTGAAGTTAGAACATCATTAATTGAAACTCTTTCAAGTCAGTTGGATGAAAGGGTTAAAGCAGTTGGAAGAGACGTTGCCGCAAGAAGCTCTAATTTCATGTTAACTCATAATATTTACCAGCTAAATGAATTAGCAAAGGAAACAGTCGACCATAATCCGGATATCGAATATGTAATCATTCAAGATGAGCAGGGAAATGTCCTTGTTGATACTTTTATTGAAAAAGACGTAAACAAAAAGTTGCTTGCGGCAAACCATCCGAGTTCTGAACAAGAAGTTAATCTTATTAAGTTCATGTCAGATAAGGGAATTATTAGAGATGTTGCTGTTCCTATTATAGAAGATTTTGGAGGTACTGTACGTGTAGGATTGACAGAAGAGACGCTGGTCAGTGCACTTGACAAAGTGACAAAAAACATGTTTATTACTATGTTTATTGTCTTAATTATTTCAATTGGTATTGCATTTAGCTTAACAAAGATTTTAACATCTCCACTTAAGGAATTACTCTATTTGACTGAAAAGGTTGGAAAGGGGAATTTTTCCTTAAGAGCACAGCCTGTATCAAACGATGAAGTGGGAAAACTCTCCTTTGCCTTTAACACAATGCTTTCTGACCTGCAAAAGACCGAGAATGATAAACGAAACTATTACGATAAAATAAATTTACGGAATCGAGAACTCTTATTATTAAACAAACTATCTGTAAATATCACATCAGAGGAACATATGAAGGAAATGCTAGACAATTTATTATCTTCGTTAATAAAGGAACTTCACTTTCATTCAGCCGGATTGAGGATCTATATGAGCAATAATTGGGAGAGCATAGTAAAGGTTGATAGTCAGTGTGGTGAACAATGTAATTTATTAGAAAATGGAAGCGATTGTATAACAAAAATAAATAATCACATTTATCATTTTCCTATAAAAATCAAAAATCACTTGCTTGGAGAATTAAGTATATGTAGTTCAGGTAATTTAGATTTTCAATCTAAAGGAATATTGAATTCTATCACCACACAATTAGCTATTTTGATTGAAAACGTAGACCTTTGGAAAGAATTAAAACAAAAAGAAAAGATACGGAAGGAATTACTTGGTAAGGTAATAAGAGCTCAGGAAGAGGAGAGAAAGAGAATTGCAAGGGAGTTACATGATGAAACAAGTCAATCGTTGTCCGCTATTTTGCTTGGTTTGTCAATGCTATCTGAATACACAACCCATGAAGAAAAAATACAGGAGATTCAAAGTTTAAGGGATATGGTCCACCATACCTTACAGGAAGTGCATGAAATGTCCTGGCAGTTACGTCCTTCGGTGTTGGATAAATTTGGTTTGATCGTAGCGTTACAACGATATATTAGTGATTATAAAGATAGGTATGGGTTGGATGTTGATTTAATGATTGATGGTGTGAAGAAATTACGGCTTCAAACCGAATTTGAAACCACAACCTACAGAATTATTCAAGAAGCTTTGACAAATGTTTCACGGTATGCCAATGCAAAGAATGTAAGTGTCATTGTTGATGAAATTGGTAATTATTTATCAGTCATTGTCGAAGATGATGGTGTTGGGTTTGATGTAAATAATGTGTTGAATAAAGAACCAGACAAAAAGAATCTTGGACTCCATGGCATGCTAGAAAGAGCTTCTTTAATTGGCGGTAAATTGACGATAGAGTCGGAGGCAGGAAATGGCACAACTATTTATCTTAAAATACCGTTAACAAAGGAGGTTGAGGTCAGTTGAATACAACAATTAAAGTAATTATTGCAGATGATCACCCAATGTTTCGGTCAGGATTAAAGAATGTATTATCAACAGATACCTCTATAGAAATCATTGGAGAAGCTGCTACAGGAGATATGGCAGTAACAGAATGTTTTCAAAAGCATCCTGACCTAGTCATAATGGATATCAATATGCCCATAGTAGACGGGATAGAGGCGACTAAACAAATAAAATCTGTTAATCAGGATATTAAAGTAATCATTCTAACTATGTATTCAGATGAAGCATATTTACGGGAAGGATTAAAAGTAGGTGCCTCCGGCTATGTATTGAAAAAGGCTGTTGATATGGAACTTATTTCTGCGATACATAGTGTATGGCAGGGGGAAAAGTACATTTACCCGACTTTAATTCCTACATTATTCCGTCAAACCAAAAATGAAAATCAACAGGAAGGAAACCTAAATTCTTTGAGTAAACGGGAACAAGAGGTTTTAAAATATATAGCTCTGGGATATACTCATCAGGAAATTGCCGATACATTATTCATTAGTGTTAAAACAGTAGATACCTATAAATCAAGAATAATGGAAAAGTTGAACATTTCAAAGAGATCAGAACTTGTAAGATTTGCTCTAAAACATGATTTACTTTCATCTATCTAAATAAGCCGTATTATAAGTCCTTTGAAGTTATTCTT
>NZ_CAMLDX010000145.1 GCF_946478885.1 uncultured Bacillus sp.
GTGTTTGATTAGCTCATAAAGTTTGCTGTATAAAACAGCTAGAATTAACGTTGACGTTTTTGTTTGTTTAGTTTTCAAAGAGCAATTTACTTTAGCTGCCCAAAAAGCGACTTTAATAATATAACATTTGCGAATGATTAATGTCAATCTCTTTTTGAAAGTTTTTTAAGAATTTCACTTTTCGTTCAGCAGCGACGCTTATTAATATAACAGATTATTTTTTATAGGTCAATCCTTTTATTTAATTTTGTTTTTCTTTTGTTTTCGCCTCATATATCTTAAACAGTCTTTATGCGGTGATATCCGTTTAAACAGAGAGAACAACACTTTATACCGCTCCTCCATCGCGTTTTTCACTAACATATCGATACGATGATCTTCCAAATCAAAGATAATTTCATCCATTTCTCTTTTTAATAAATATTGAATTTCCTTAACTTCCATTTCCTCTAACATCATTCCGATCATCAACTGGCCTCCTGTCTATTTACATAGCCCGGCAAGGAGATTTTACCTGCTTGTTAATGTAGGTATTTCCAAAATCCTCTTTTTTATGAATTATTAGTTCATTTTCTTTTGATCGTCTCATAGGATGGAATAGGAGTGTTTGGGACGAGGTGATAGAATGAATTTTTTTTATGTACTGAATGGCAAAATAATTAAGCAAATAATAGTTATTGGTGTTGCTGCTTTTTTTACAGCATGGTTTTTATTTTTAGGCAATACGGTACAAATTCCTGTCTTCTCTACAAAGGATGGACCAAAAGCAATATACAAGGGGGAGAAGGATGTTGCATTAACATTTAATATCGGGTGGGGAGATGAAAAGGCAGAACCAATATTGGATACTTTAAAAGAACATGGGGTCAAATCCGCTACTTTCTTTTTGTCGGCATCTTGGGCTGAAAGGCATCCAGAGCTTGTGAACCGTATCGCCAAAGAAGGCTATGAAATCGGAATGCTTGGGTATGATTATATTGATTATTCTGAGGTGGAGGAAAAGCAGGTTAGCCAGGATATTTCCAAAGCCCAAACTGTCTTTAAAAAAATGAATATTACAAATATCAAGCTTCTCCGCGCTCCCACCGGACATTTTGATCAAACAACATTAAAAATTGCGCAGAGGTACGGCTATACCATGGTTCATTGGAGTATTGATTCCAAGGATTGGACCAACCCTGGAGTCAAGGTGATTACAAAAAATGTTTCCAAAGCTAAAAAGGGTGATATTATCCTTCTCCATGCTTCTGATTCTGCGATTCAAACTGAGAAGGCTTTCCCTTATATCTTGGAGACATTGAAGGAAAAAAATCTTAAGCTTGTCACAATTTCGGAAATGTTTGCCAACGCTGAGGCAAAATCCATTGAAGTTAAATAGAGAAAAGGGTGAAGAACTGGTTGAAAGCAGTGTTCTCACCCTTTTATGATTGCCGGTTAGCTTTTAGCCGGCGTTTTTTTTCCGGTTTTCTTGGCCGCTTCTATTGTTTTTCCCTGCACTTTTGAACGCTCTGCTCTCTCCTGTTGGGATTTTTCATTTAATTTGTGAAGAATAAGCAATTGATAAATATTACATATTAAAAGTGGGTAGATCATTAAATAGACCCAGCTTGGTTCGTTTGGCGCTAATACTGGCACCCATTCAATAATCGTAATAACTGTTATGAAAAATACTGCTGGAATGAAGGCACTTTGGTTAGTTTGCTTCATTTTAACATAAGCAACAGCTAATCCAACAATCAGGATCATGATAGCCGGTATTAAATATGGAAGGATCCCTTCTCCTTCCTGCGCAAAATTTTTATATCGAAAATAGACTAAATCAAACAAAACAAAGGCAATCAAAAGAATTTGGACCCCATTCCACAAGGATGTGGACTTAAAGAATCCAAGTCCAAAGCGATGTACTGTTAAATAAGCAAAAAACCCCATTTGACTAATAGCGCTAAAGGTCATACCTACACCAAACAACCATAAAACAGTAGAAAGAATCTTTAAAATTTCAAAATCTGTAAAGTAAGGTGCAAATTCATTCCAACGAACAATAAATCCCGTAATAATTGTTACAATTCCTCCGATGAACAGAGTAGTGAAAAATAATTTTACTACATTTCGGCTTGTCACAAAAATATCCCCCATTATGTATTTCTTCCTTAATACGATTTTACCAACCAATACTTGAAAAATCTAGATACAGGTAGATGAATAATCCAACTTGAAATTCTTCATCCTAAGCATAGGTTTAATCTGAAAGGAGCTCATGACAATGAAAAAAATGATTTCTTTGCTCCTGCCATTACTTGCCCTTATTTCTATTACCGGATGCAACCAAGAAGCCGCCAGTAATGGGCAATTAGATTATGAGCAAACGAAAAAAATGGTCGTTGATATATTAAAGACTGACGATGGAAAAAAAGCAATCCAAGAGGTTATGTCTGATGAAGAACTTAGAAAGGAACTTATTATGGATCAGACAGTTGTGACCGACACGATACAAACCACCTTAACGAGTGAAAAGGGCATTGATTTTTGGAAAAAAACATTTGAGGATCCTAAATTTGCCGAAACGATAGCAAAAAGTATGCAAAAGGAACAGGAACAGTTATTAAAAAATTTAATGAATGATCCGGAATACCGGGTAAAAATGATTGAGGTATTAAAAGATCCTGAATTAGCCAAGGAAATGAGCGATTTATTAAAAAGCAACGAATATCGGGAGCATTTAAAACAGGTTGTTTCAGAAACCATTGAAAGCCCACTTTATCAAACCAAAATACAGGAGCTTCTGCTAAAAGCAGCGGAAAAAAAGGCGAGTGGAAAAGAAAAGACAGAAGAATCAGCATAGCATGATTTCCCCTCGCCAATTGGTCGGGGGTTTTTCTTGGACTTGTAAAGCCGAAATGTTAGTCTTCGTTCTTATTTCGCGTGCGGCGACTAGCCAGCATTGCGAGAAAAGCAGGGGCTCAACTGTCCCGCTTTCTGCAGACATCCTGTGCCTTTCACTTCACCTGCAGGCAAATTCACACAGGCTGTACTAAAAAAATCGGACAGGATCTGAATAACATTTCCTGTCCGGTTCAATGATTATGTTAGCTAAGCGCGATAACTACTTTCTCAGCAATTTCCTTATAGATTTTACCAATGCGGTGATCCTCTTGATAAATAGAAGGTGCGAATTCCTCTTCATCCCAGTCAGGCTGACCTAGAGGTAATTGTCCAAGAACCTCAGTCCGTAATTCTTCCGCCAGTCTCTCGCCGCCGCCTTGTCCAAAAACATATTCCTTTTCGCCGGTTAACTTGCTTTCAAAATAAGACATGTTTTCAATAACCCCAAGGATTTCATGTTCAGTCTTCAATGCCATAACCCCGGCACGGGCTGCAACAAAGGCTGCCGTTGGATGCGGAGTAGTAACAATAATTTCCTTACTTGCCGGGAGCATTTGATGCAAGTCAAGGGCAACATCTCCTGTGCCCGGAGGAAGATCCAACAGCAAATAATCAAGATCCCCCCACTCCACTTCATTAAAAAAGTTGTTCAGCATCTTACCCAGCATAGGCCCACGCCAAATAATCGGAGAGTTATCTTCGACAAAAAAGCCCATTGAAATTACTTTAACGCCAAAGCGCTCAACTGGAAGAATTTTTTCCCCACTAACAGCAGGGCGATCAGTGATTCCCATCATATCCGGTACACTGAAGCCATAAATGTCCGCATCCACGAGGCCGACTTTTTTGCCAAGTCTTGCGAGATTTACAGCAAGATTCACAGACACTGTTGATTTTCCGACTCCGCCTTTACCACTGGCGATGGCAATGAAGGTCGTTTTGCTAGCAGGAGATAACAATCCCTTTTCTTCGTCAGCCCCTTCAGCACGGTATTTCTCCAATATCTCCTCGGGTAGTTCCGAAAAGCGGATGCCGACCGTTTCAGCACCGGCATTTTTCAATACATCGACAATTTGTGTTTGAAGCTGCAGCTGTTCTGCTGTCCCTGTTTTCGCAATGGCAACCTTTACACTAATGTGATTTTTCTCTTCTTTTACCTTAATTTCCTCAATAGCATTTAACTCTGCTAATGATTTATGTAAGAAAGGTTCCTTAAGCGGGCTGATTAATTCTTTAGCTTGTTCTGCGGTAATCATTTCAATTGCACCACCCTTTATTTATCATCTAAATTTCAGTATACCATAAGGAACCACTATGACCATTATTTCAAATCACAGACAGACAAATGACCCTTTTCATTACTTGAGATGTCCCTTCTTTCAAGATATTTGTGCAGAAAACTGCCCGTATCCCGTACTGATTTTTTCTTGCTCTGTAGCGGGGGGTGTTACCCGCTCAAAAATAGAAGACGTCATGGAGAAGACGTCTAGTAAGTGATTTTAATTTCCTTTTCATGTGTAAAATAACGTAAAACACCAAGGTAGATTGATTCAGCCAGTTTATCCTGATAGGAATCTTTTTTCAGATTTGCCTTTTCAGTAGGATTTGAAAGAAAACCGACTTCAACGAGAACACCCGGTTTTTTCGCGTGCTTAATAATATAAACATTATTAATAGGCTTAGCCTCCCGACTGGTGTTTTTTAAATTTCTCTTGAACTCATCCTGGATAAACTTAGCCGCCCTTGCATTTTCTTTATAATGAGAAGCATAAAAGGTCTGCGCGCCGCTCCATCGTGCAGATGGAATAGAATTTAGATGGACGCTGATAAAAAAATCCGCCTCCGACTTATTGATGATTTTCAATCTCTTTTTTAAATCCTCGGTCTTCCTTTTACTGTAACTACGAGTGCTTTTTCTTGCTAAGTCTTTATCCTCCTCACGGGTCATAACGACTAATGCTCCCTGCTCTTCGAGATAATCCTTCAGCTTTAATGAGACATCTAGCGCGATATCCTTCTCAAGAGCATCCTTATCCCCCGCTCCGCCATCAGGTCCTCCATGGCCTGGATCAATCAGTATAACCTTTCCTGATAGTGGGAGATTCCATGACCTCCATGTATTATCTTCAGAAAAATCATATTGCAATACAAAGAACAGGACTATAAGTCCCACCATATATAAGACGATCTTCCATTTCTTTGCCATGATTCCCATCAAGCCCCCCAACTTGTCCTTCTCCTACAATATATGGGGCAAAAGGGCTTGATAGAACAATGAAAAAAGGGCAGTTAATGGAGCTTTAATTTCATTCGCCTTTCACCTTTATAAAAGCCATCCATCCACCAGCTGCTGACATACTGTTCACAAAGATAATAAAGCGACTCGCTCATAACGCCTTCGTCACCGTTGCCCCAGTACAGCATAAAGTTATATATAGTATCAACCAGATGCTTTTCCTCATTTTCGCATCGAAGCTTGACCTGCTCTGGTTCCTCACCATAAATTCCAAAGCGGCTCATATTAGCCCCTAATAAATAGGCTTCAATTGCCACATCAAAGCAGGCCTCTTCAATTCCGTGGTTCATCACCAGACTTTGAGTAAAACGAAAGGATCCAAAGAATTGCTGTACCCTTTCCTTTAATACCTTTAATGATATTTCCCGAAGAACCGATTTTTCATAATTGATTTGCTTCTTTCTTCTTTTTTCAGAAAAAGATGTAATAACATTCACAGATAGTTCACCTCTACAGGTAGTCTTCAACCGCAGGAATGCCCTCATTCACAAAGTCACTTTGTTTT
>NZ_CAMLDX010000146.1 GCF_946478885.1 uncultured Bacillus sp.
ATAACAGATAAGGAGCATTTAGAATACTAATGGATAAACATCTCTTCCACTATAAAGGCATAAAATTGCATATGTTAATAGTTGGAATACTCACTGTTCTCCAAGGGATCACGATTATTTATCAGGCAGTCCTTTTGGCAACAGCGATTACAAATATGTTTAATGGGACAGCATCTTCAGCTGTCCTTCCCTATTTTTGGGGCTTAGCTGCTGTTTTTCTTTTCCGTCATTTACTCCAATGGCTGAAGGAAAGGATCGCATTTCACTTTGGCGAACAAACTGCCTCAAAATATCAAGCAAGCTTAATTCGTACTTTTTTTGAATTAGGGCTGAGAAAAATCGGGAAAAATGGTTCAGGAAATATGATTACTCTTGCTTTAGAGGGAATTCCTAAATTTCGTACATATTTAGAGCTTTTCATCCCTCGTTCTATAGCGATGATTATTATTCCGCTTGTTTTGTTGGCTTATATATACAGTGCAGACACCCTTTCCGCAATTGTTTTAACTTTAACGATGCCTATTATGATTATTTTTCTTATTTTATTAGGAATGGTTGCCCAAAAATATGCCAAAACACAATGGAGCAGCTATCAGCTGCTGGCAAGGCATTTTGTTGATTCATTGCGTGGCCTTTTAACTTTGAAATATTTAGGAAAAAGCAAGTCTCATCAAAATGCTATTGAAAGGGTCAGCGACAAATATCGGGTTGCAACAAATCGCTCTTTGAGAATTGCTTTTTTATCAAGTTTTTCCTTAGATTTCTTTTCCAGTCTTTCAATTGCTGTTGTGGCAGTTGAGCTTGGTCTTCGATTAATCGACGGCGAAATCGGGTTACAATCCGCTTTGACGGTTTTAATTTTGGCTCCTGAATACTTCCAGCCGATCCGTGACCTAGGCAATGATTATCACGCTACAATGGATGGGAAAGATGCGGGAAATCAAATTCGTCATCTATTGAATAAAGCTTCCTCTCAACATGAGATGGAGGATGTATCTGTGCCACGTTGGACTTCTTCCAGTAATTTAACAGTCAAGAAATTAACAAAAGATTCGGATAAAGAAAAAAAATCTATCTTAGAGGATATCAGTTTCTCAATTAACGGATGGAAAAAGGTAGGAATTGTTGGGACCTCCGGTGCAGGAAAATCAACTTTAATCGATATGCTGTCCGGTTTTTCTAATCCCTCACAAGGAAGCATTATGATTAATGGAATGAGTATAAGGAGTTTCTCAACTTCAAGCTGGCAGACGCAAATTAATTATATTCCGCAGCATCCATATATCTTCTCTGGTACAGTGGAGGATAATATCAAACTATATACCCCCGATGCATCACGTGAAGAAGTAGAAAATGCCATTAGGATAACCGGATTAACCCAGTTCGTTAGCAGTCTTCCCAACGGTTTGGATGAGCAGATCGGACAAGGCGGTCGGGTTTTAAGCGGCGGCGAAGAACAACGTATTGCGTTAACTCGTTCCCTTCTTCAGAACCGACCGGTGATATTGCTTGATGAGCCTACTGCACATCTGGATATCGAAACGGAATATGAGATTAAACAAATGATTCTTCCTTTGATGCAAAATAAACTCGTTTTCTTTGCTACGCACCGTTTACATTGGATGCGGGAAATGGATGTTATTCTGGTCCTAAACAAAGGCAAATTAGTTGAAACCGGTACGCATGATGAACTATTGACGAAACAAGGATTTTATTACCAGCTTATTGAGGCACAGGGCGGTATTGTTGGAGGAATAGAAGAATGAAACTATTTCAAGTTTACATTAAACCATATTTGCTGCAATATAAAAAATCAATCCTGCTTGCTGTCTTTTTTGGCTTCTTAACCGCTACAGGAGCATCCATGCTGACCTTTACCTCTGGCTATTTGATTTCACGAGCTGCTGAAAGACCGGAAAATATTTTAATGATTTATGTCACCGTAGTCTTGGTAAGGACTTTTGGTATTTCACGTGCTGTTACACGGTATATTGAACGGTTGGCAGGACATAATGCCGTGCTGAAGATCCTTTCACAAATGAGAGTGAAATTATACAGCGTCCTAGAACCACAAGCCTTATTTATTCGCTCCCGCTTTCATACGGGAGATCTGCTTGGCACGCTAGCTGATGATATTGAACATTTGCAGGATGTTTATATTCGGACGATTTTTCCAACTTTGACTGCCCTATTACTTTTTGTGGCATCCGTACTTTCACTAGCTTACTTTGACTGGCTTTTTGCCCTGTGGATCACTTTTTGTTTAAGTATTATTGTATTTGTTTATCCTCTCCTTTCTCTATTCTTATTGAAAAAATGGCAAATCGAACAGAAGCAGAAGAAAAGCCACCTCTATCAAACCTTAACAGATACCATTTTCGGTTTAAGCGACTGGATCCTTAGCGGCCAAAAGGAACGATTTATTGGAAAATTTTTGAGTGACAGCAGAGATAATAACCAGATTGATAAAAAAATACGTCATTGGAGTCAGTCGAGAACCTTCCATTTGCAAATAATTTCTGGCTTAATCCTAATCTCCACAGGAATTTGGGCAGGTAATCAAGCCCATGCCGGTGAACTGGCGCCTGCCTTTATCGCTGCTTTCACATTGGTTGTGATCCCGGTGGTTGAAAGCTTAATTCCTGTGTCACATGCCATTGAGCGTATTCCAACTTATCAGGAATCCCTGCAACATCTGAATCATATTAGCAGGTTTGCACAGCAAACAGATGTCCAGCCAGAAGCAACTGCTCCGATTTTGCCAAACGCTGATATCATAATAAAAGGCGTAAATTACCGATATGAACAAACAGAAACAGATGCGTTGCAGCAAATCAGCCTTTCTATTCCATATGGGAGGAAAATGGCTATATTAGGAAAAAGTGGTGCCGGCAAATCTACCTTGATCCAGTTATTGCTTGGAGCCCGCACTCCTTCATCTGGAACCATTGAAATTAACGGCCATCCCCCTGGGACATACCGCGATAACATCTTTGATATGATTAGCGTATTGAATCAAAAGCCGTATTTATTTGCCACCAGTGTGAAAAATAATATTTTACTGGGAAATCAAAACGCGACAGATGAAGAAATTGAACAAGTCATAAAGCAGGTAAAGCTGGAGGATTATATCTACTCCCTTCCGAAAGGGATTCATACGCAAATGGAGGAAACCGGGCAGCGCTTTTCCGGTGGTGAACGGCAGCGTATCGCACTTGCACGAATTTTATTAAAGAATACACCAATCGTCATATTAGACGAACCAACAGTAGGACTTGACCCACAAACAGAAAGATATTTAATAGACACTATTTTTTCCGTACTAAAGGATAAAACAGTTATTTGGGTTACCCATCACTTAATCGGAATGGAAAAAATGGACAAGGTTATTTTTATTGAAAAAGGCAAAATTGCGATGAATGGTTCCCATAATGAATTATTAAAAATGAATCCACATTACCGCCAATTATATAGATTAGACAAGGGCATCTAAAATGCCCTTTCTTTTCAAAAACACTAAGAAGAGATCGGGTTCATCCCCCGATTTCTTTTTTATTTTTCTTAATTCGTCTATAATTGAAGGAAGGATTCTCAGTTAGGAGGACGTTTGGATGATAAGAACCATTGCAGTGAATAAAGAGGGAATAATGAAAAAAAACATCCCGTTAGAAATTCTCAAAGAGAGCTCTTCTTATACATGGTTCTGGATTGACTTTGACCAGCCTGATGATAAAGAAAATTTAATGTTACGAGACTCCCTGCAGTTTCACCCTCTTGCCATTGAAGATTGTATCGATCGCCAGATGCAGCGGCCAAAATTCGATTACTTCGAAGATCATGTTTTCTTTATTACTCATAGCATAAATACAAATACATTTGACAAAGTTGAATTGAACTTTTTTGTAGGTAACCATTATATTGTTACCTACCATCATACGCAGCTAGAGGAAGTAAACAGAATATGGCGGTATTTCCATCAGGACATTAATATAAAGGATTTGGATTCCTATAAAATCCTTCACCTGTTGATCGACGAGCTGGTTGACCAATATTTTCCCATTGCCTATGAAGTTGAGGATACGCTTGGAAGAATTGATGAAAACTCACAAAATGAATCAATGGAAACACTTCTCGAGGAGCTTTTTAAAACCAGACATAAATTGCTTACATTAGGACGGACCGTATCGCCTATGAGGGATCTTCTTTACCGGATGTTAAATTCCCACCGTCTTCCAGGGGTAACCAATCATAAAGAATACTTCCTCGATATCTATGATCATTTACTTAAACTATCTGAAATGATTGAGGCAAATCGGGAGATCACCGCTGATATTAGAGATAGCTATCTCTCTTATAACTCGCATCAAACAAACCGGGTTATGAAAATATTAACAGTGTTTACAACTATTTTTATGCCTTTGACCTTTATTGCCGGCGTTTATGGGATGAACTTTATATATATGCCTGAATTAAATTGGAAATACGGCTATCTTGGAGCAATGCTCATCATGGCTGTGTTAGGACTGGCCATGTATATATACTTTAGAAAAAAAGGATGGTTTAAATAACGCGTTAATAAGTTCTACTAATACATAATGGCTTTTTACTATAAGTTAATACCTATGATATAATTTACATATTCCCGATTAACATTGTACCAATTATTTTTTATAGAGCTACACGGATAGAAACAAGGAGGAAACTAGATGGAGCAAACATCAACAGCAGCCGTCCAACATAAAAAACTCACCAAAATCAAAATATTGCGGAAAGGCTTGTTCATTATTTTGGGCGCCATTTTAATGGGCATTGGATTAGAGGAATTTCTTGTACCAAATAAAATCCTGGATGGCGGAATTGTAGGAATATCCATTATTCTATCTCATCTTACCAGCTGGCGTTTAGGACTTTTTATTTTCACTTTAAATATCCCCTTTTTCTATATCGGCTACAAACAAATCGGAAAAACCTTCGCACTTTCTACGTTATTAGGTATTACTGTATTATCTTTTACTACCTCACTTTTACATAATGTTCCTGTTTTTACAGATGATCTTCTTTTAGCCACCGTTTTCGGTGGGATTATTCTCGGTGCCGGGGTCGGAATCGTGATTCGTTCCGGCGGATCACTTGATGGCACTGAAATTATGGCGATTTTAATTAATAAAAGGTTTCCTTTTTCAGTCGGAGAAATTGTGATGTTCTTTAATATATTTATTTTCTCCATCGCCGGATTTGTTTTCGGATGGGAACGTGCTATGTATTCTCTTATTGCTTACTTTATTGCTTATAAAGTCATTGATATTATGATTATTGGTATTGATGAATCGAAATCTGCCTATATTATAAGCGACTTCCATAAGGAGATTGGTAAAGCGATTATGGCCCGTCTTGGCCGCGGGGTCACTTATTTAAATGGCGAGGGTGCTTATACCGGCGATAATAAACAGGTGATTTTCACCGTCATTACTAGACTGGAGGAGGCCAAATTAAAATCAATCGTTGAAGAAATAGACCCCTCCGCATTTTTGGCAGTGGGAAGCATTTCTGAAGTCCGCGGAGGAAGATTCAAAAAACGAGATATCCATTAATCAAGAAAAAAGCTGACCGCT
>NZ_CAMLDX010000147.1 GCF_946478885.1 uncultured Bacillus sp.
AAAATAAGAAAGTATAAAATTCTGTCATACCACAGTCCTTGATACTGTGGTATTTTTCATATATGGAGACTAATATTCTAAGGCGTATTTTTTTCGACCAGCACCAACACTGGGAAAAATTCAAAACTAAATATGGAAGAAAGATCCGCCCAATTTTAATCCACATGTACATATGCTTGTATCGATGGGTGGCTTAACGAAAAAAGGTGAGTGGAAACAGTATGATTTTTTGCCATTTGCGAATGCCGAGGAAGCAATGGCAGGCGGTTGTGTGTTGAAATTAATCCGGAAGGGATTAACGGATAGGGAAAAGAAAAAAGTTCAATCCAGATTACAAAAGGCTTTTACTAATAATGGAGAAGGCTTCTATGTGCATGCCCCTAAACAGAAAGGTAATGTGAAGGAACAACTTCGATACATTGGCCGTTATATTCGTCGCCCCGCGATAGGTATTAATCGGATCGAGGCATATGATGGTCAGTATGTAACTTTTAAATATAAAGATAAAACAGATGGGAAAGAAAAAACTGAAACTGTAAGCGTGGAAGAATTTATTTCACGTTTAATTCGTCATATTCCAGATGAGCAGTTTAAAACGATTCGCCATTATGGTATGTATTCCAGACGGTCTAAGAATTTGTGTAAAAAAGTATTATGTTTATGGCAACAAAAAGCAAAACGTTGGATTATAAAAGTGAAGAAAACCCTGCGTCGTCAGACGTGGAGAGAAAGAATCATAGCGAGTGGTAAAAAAGATCCTCTCGTCTGTCCAAGATGTGAGTGTTACTATGAGTACAAGGGAGAAGTCTGCCTTGAAGATGGGAAACTAGAAATAAAGGTAGCCTTATGCCCAACGACAAGAGCTTATCTAGAAAGGGTGATTAACGATCTCACCAGTATCAAAGTCCCGCAAAAAGGGAAAGAAAAAAAAGAAAAACATAAACCTCAACCAGTCCAAGAAACAAAGCGTCAGCTATGTTTGTTTAGCGTGTCATGAAAAAGAAGAGATTCCCTTAAATATAGTAAGAGATTTTGACTTAATGGATGATGGAGATCCAACAACTCCACCAATGTTTTCATGCGAAAAATGTGGGGGAGAAATGTATCCTGAGTACTATAAAGGAGTACATGGTATAGAGTACAAATTATCGGATATTCGCTAAACAAAAAGGACCGGGCGGTTTTTGCCCGGTTTTTCTTATATAGAAACGAACTTTCCATTTTATTTACTTGGAACGAAAGACTTTTATCGGCAAGTCGGAGGTTTATTTTTAGAATCAACATGCTAACATTATGAAATGCTGTAATGATATAATAATGACAAGTGCACTATCACACAGAAAAAAAGAATGAACAGGGAGGTGAGTCTCTGAAGACGTTTATTCGAATTATCATTAGTTTACTTGTTTTAGTGGTTATTGGGTTTTGGCTGAATATATCTGATAAGGAAAACAAAGAGGATTCCCCGAACACTATTCAAAGTGGTGATTCAAGCAAACAGTCGCCAGTTCTTTCAGAAAAGGATATTCGTAGGGATAGTCTATTAAAAATGGTGGGAAAGTCGATAGGTGAGGTTCAAAATTTGTTTGGAGAACCGACAAGAATTGATTTGTCATCATATGGTTATGATTGGTGGATCTATGATGAAAATCCGGAAGAATATCTGCAAATCGGAATTGATGACGATCGGGTTGTGACGATATATGCTATCGGAAAAAAGGCGGAAATTAGTCCTTTTTATATAGGACAGTCTATAGGCGATATTTATGCGCAGAATATTGTGGATACAAGTATTCGTTTTAAATATAAGGGCAGTTCCTATCGTTTTGAATTATCTGAGGAGGATATGAACACCAATCCTCTTATTCAAATTGATAATGTTTTTGTGCAATTATATATGGATAAATTTTCCGGGGAATTATCAAGTATTCGTTTAATGGATGCCCCAACATTAATTAAAATAAGACCGTATGAACTATTATTTCGGGGAAACTTATTAGAGCCTCCAAATGAAATCGAATTAGATGAAAAACAGTTAGAACGGGATTTAGAAACAGAATTATATAATCTGGTGAATATCATTCGCAGCCAGAGCCAATTACCATCATTTCAATGGGATGAAAAAACTGCAGACGCTTCCTACAAACATAGTGTTGACATGTATGATAACAATAATTTCTCACATGAATTGAACGGTGTATTATCTGACAGGTTAACAGCCGCCGGAGTCGTCTTTCAAAGTGCCGGTGAGAATATCGCTTATAATAACATTGATGCACCGGATGTTATAGAAGAGTGGCTGAATAGCAAGAAGTATCGGGAAAATTTACTGAATACGGATTTTACTCATGCAGGGACCGGGGTATATAAAAATTATTATACACAGGTTTTTACGCAAAAATAGCTTGAGATGAGAGAATGGATAAATTTTTGACAGGGTAAAACAGTTCTATTCACCAAATGGAACGCCTCACATAAAGTATTATAGGCAATTGCTTACGTCGAGGTGAATAGATATGACAACTAAAAAACTTGATCCATCGATTGAGGAATTCAAAAAATTTGTTACTAAAAATCCAAAAATCATAGATGAAGTTCGAATCGGGAAAGCGACATTGCAGGAATTATATGAAGATTGGTACTTGCTAGGAGAAGAGGATCCCAGATGGGAGCGTTATCGATCCGAAATAAAATCGGAGAAAAATACAATCGATACACAGGGAAATTGGCTAAACCATCTTCTTGGAACGGTAAAAAAAATGGATCCCAATCAAATTCAAGGTCATTTAGGCCAGTTAAGCCAGGCACTTGGAGCTATTCAAGAGGTTATTGGACAGTTTCAGGGGGGAGCGGCCAAACAGGGAGCGAATCGCTCTAAGCCAACAGCAAAACATCCATTTCAATTTAGAAAAGATTGATTCTCTCGAGGAGAGTAAAGATGAGAAAAGACGTATATTTGTATTTAAAGCAGCAAAAGGAGTTATTGGATTTTCTCCGTGAACAGCCTGTCTGGTACAGGAAGTTAACACGTGATCCCAATCATTTGCAGAACATGGAGGTTGAGGCATTGCATTACTATAAGAAAACCATCCCCCATCATGTCACGAAATTTTCTAATGGAGTGCAAATGGCTTCCATGATGATTAGTATGTTTCAGGCGATGAATTCAAATAACCAATAGCCATGCTGACAGAAGCCAAGCGCCTTGAGATCCTTCCTTCTTAAGGAGAGCTGGCTTCTGTTGTTTCGTAGCCCATTGATTAATTTTTTATTCCTGTTCAATTTAAGACTAAAAAAAGAGTGATACGCTAACAATAGTATCAGTCCAGTCTAAATACATTTGTTTATCGGTAAGCAGATGACAGGAGTGATACATGATGAGAAAAACGTACTATTTTGGAATAGTGTTCATGATATTGATGCTGATGACCGCCTGCGGAGATAATATTTCGGATCCGGAAACGAAGGATTTTGCCTCACTGCAGCGGGAGAATGCTGTTCAAGTATCCGGAGTCTTTGCAGCTAATGATTTTTTTTCAGTAAAGCATCAGGTCAAGGGCCGTGATGTCTATTTGGAATGTATTGTAAAAGGTGCATCATTTAGGAATAATGGGGCAAAGATCTTGCTCTATGTTGATGGAAAGAAAACAAAAGAAATTAATAACGCGGCTTTTATCGTTAAAGGCTTAAATAAAGGCACACACAAAATAAAACTCGAACTAATGGAAACAGGGAAGCAAACAGCTTTGGCTGAAAAGGAAATTGAAGTGATGATTCCTTAATGATGGATTAAACCTTCATTTGTGAAACTGTATCCATTTCACTTTTTTTCATGCTAAAATATGTTTGGAGGTGAGTTTTATTTGCTTGCAACGATAGAAAGGGTTGTAATATTAGAAAATGCAGACCAACTAGCGGAAATGATTAATCACTCGGAAATAGCTGATTATTATAGAATATGTATGAATAAAATGAAGAATAACGAAGCAACGCAGAAAAAAATCCATGATTTTATGGAAATAAAGGAAAAATATGAAGAAGTTCAGCGCTTTGGCAAATATCATCCCGATTATAAAAAGATCTTAAAGGAGGTAAGAGAAGTGAAACGAATCATGGATCTGGATGAGCATGTCGCAGAATTTCGGAAGGCAGAAAATGACCTGCAAGAATTGCTTAATGAAGTGAGCGTGATTATCGGACGTGCTGTGTCAGACCAAATTAAGGTGCCTACAGGGAATCCTTTTTTTGACAACGGGACAAATTGCGGAAACGGAGGTTGTGGAACAGGAGGGGGCTGCGGCTGTTCTGCATAATAGAACTGGAAAAGGAGTATCTCCACATGGGAGGGAGGCACTCCTTTTTTGTACATCTCATTCCCTTTTTTAATGGCAGGTGGAAAAGGATCGTTTCTTTTCTGTTTGAAAACCGCCCTTTTTTTGTGTAGACTAGAACGTAGAAAAGTGAATGAGGAGAAATGATATGATAGGACAACGACAGGGAATGATCGTTTGGCTGAATTCCATTAAACATGCAAAAATGCTCAGAAGATTTGGAAATGTTCATTACGTCTCCAAAAGATTAAAATATGTCGTTTTATATTGTAACCGGGAAGAAATTGAAGAACTAATGAATAAGATTCATTCATATCCGTTTGTAAAAAAGGTTGAACCATCTTTTAAACCGTATGTAAAAATTGAATTTGAAAATTCAAAACCAGATAAAGCAAAGGAATACGACTATAAGATGGGGATTTAAAGCGGGAAGCTCGGTGCTGCTCGCTTTAAATCTCTCACTTGAAGTACAAGAAAATTATTTAGACTATTCATAATTTTATAAATGGTGATATAATAAAAAAAAGCCCTGCAGGAATACTGCAGGGTCCTTCTATATCCATCGGATTGAAGGCAAAGGGAGAGGAGAAACCGGAGGAAGAACTTATGGGGAAACGTAAGTCTTCTCCGCGGTTGGCAACAACATCCTCGAATGATGTTGTTATCACTATTATTTCCATAATTGGGGGCGATATACACCCATTTTAAGGATAATTTTTATCAACCTGATTTTTTGAATTGAATTAACTGCTTGACGTGTGTATGATAGGAAGGAATCTACAAGTTAATGAATTTGAAAAATATTGTGGTGATAGGATGAGAGTAGTTTCAGGAAAATATAAAGGCAAGGCATTAAAGGCCGTTCCGGGATATACGACCCGGCCCACTACCGATAAGGTAAAGGAGGCAATCTTTAATATGATTGGTCCTTATTTTAACGGTGGAATCGGTCTTGATCTATTTGCCGGAAGTGGTGGCTTGGGCATTGAAGCACTAAGCAGAGGCCTCGATAAGGTCGTTTTTGTTGATCGTGATAAAAATGCTATACAAACGATACATGAAAATATACGTAGCTGCGGCTTAGAGGAATATGTGGAAATATACCGCAATGATGCTGAAAGGGCGCTTAAGGCAATTGCAAAAAGGGAGATGCAGTTAGCCGTAATATTTCTCGATCCTCCGTATAAAAAGCAGCAGTTAGAAAAATTATTGGAAATAATAG
>NZ_CAMLDX010000148.1 GCF_946478885.1 uncultured Bacillus sp.
CTTTGTAACGAATATTGCGGTGCTGGTCACCACTTAATGACATCAAAAATCGAGGTGGTTAAACAATGAAAAGCGCTGAAGCAATAGCAAAACTTGACCGCCGAGATGCTAAATTAGTAATGGCACATATGTATGTCGTGTTCATTTCTTTATTGTTAGGCGGACTCGCCGGTTTACTGCAAGTATTAGTACGTTCTGGTAAAGTCACATTACCAGCTGGTATCGGTTATTATCAAATTCTTACTGTTCACGGTGTTGTTCTTGCACTTGTTTTAACTACGTTCTTTATTTTGGGCTTCCATATTGCTATCACCAGTAAAACATCTGGAACATTCTCAAACGGCCAGCGTAAATTTGGCTGGATTGGTTTCTGGCTGATGGTTGTCGGTACTGCCATGGCAGCAGTAATGATTCTATTAAATCAAGCTTCTGTATTATACACATTCTATGCACCATTACAAGCTCACGTTTTATTTTATCTTGGTCTGACTCTAGTAATTGTTGGTAGCTGGATTGAAGGGATTGCGATTGTCATTTCCTACAGAAGATGGAAAAAGGCAAATCCAGGACAGCCTAGTCCGTTGTTAACCTTCATGGCACTTGTAAATTCATTAATGTGGTATGTTTGTACTTTAGGCGTTGCAGTTGAAGTATTATTACAATTAATACCATGGGCATTAGGCTGGGTTGACGGTGTTAACATTCTTGTCAGCCGTACATTATTCTGGTATTTTGGACACCCGCTTGTATATTTCTGGTTATTACCGGCATATATGGCTTGGTACGTTGTTATTCCAAAAGTTATCGGAGCCAAAATTTTCTCTGACTCCTTAGCTCGTATGTCTTTCATTCTATTCATCCTGTTCTCTATTCCTGTTGGATTCCACCATCAGTTATTAGAGCCAGGAATTGACCCAGCTTGGAAGTTCTTACAAGTTGTTTTAACATTCTTAGTTGTTATTCCGTCATTCATGACTGCATTCGCATTATTTGCAACATTTGAGAAACACGGTCGTTCTATCGGCGCAAAAAGCCTTTTTGGCTGGCTGAAAAAATTACCTTGGGGTGATGCACGTTTTACGGTTCCATTCATCGGAATGCTGGCCTTTATTCCTGCAGGTGCCGGCGGTATCGTTAACGCTTCCCACCAAATGAACCAAGTAGTTCACAATACCATTTGGGTAACAGGACACTTCCATTTAACATTAGCAACAGCTGTTATTCTGACTTTCTTTGGTGTATCTTACTGGCTTGTACCACATGTCACAGGACGCGTTTTAACAAAGAAAATGAATAAATTAGCAATTGTTCAAGGAATTTTATGGGCAGTCGGTATGACATTTATGTCTGGCGGTATGCACGCAGCAGGACTTCTTGGCGCACCTCGCCGTTCTGCATTCTCTGAATATGGTGGTGCCGCACAAGCAGCTGATTGGATTCCTTACCAAATTTCACAAGCCGTTGGCGGATCAATCCTGTTCATCTCTATTCTAGTTATGCTTTACATTTTCATTAATCTTGCTTTCTTTGCACCTAAGGGTGATGAGGAATTCCCTGTTGCGGAAACTGATGAAAATGCAGCACCAACACCAATGGTTTTCGAAAATTGGAAGCTTTGGCTTGGTATTACAGCATTATTAATCTTATTCGCTTACACAATTCCGTTTATCGATATGATTCAAAATGCTCCAGTACCTTCTAAAGGATTCAAAATATGGTAGAACTTTGAAACATGGAAAAAAGAACTCTGTCCCGCAACAGAGTTCTTTTCTCTTGTAAATCCTCTTATACAGATTATAATTGATAAATCATGCTGTATTTCTTTGTTAAATGGTCAATTAAATAGTTGGCATTTAATCCTTCTCCTGTCACATCCTGCAAAATTTCTAGCGGTTTTTTCATTTTTCCGTATCGATGGATATGGAACGCAAGCCAATCTTTAATTGGCAGTAACTCCCCTATTTCAAGTAATTGATCAAAGTTCGGCAAGTTCTGAAGCATTGCCTGCTTAAACTGTGCAGCATACATATATCCTAGGGCATAGGACGGAAAATATCCGAAGCTGCCCCCCGCCCAGTGCACATCCTGCAAAACTCCTTCCCGATCATTATCAGGACGGATTCCAAGATATTCCTCATATTTGTCGTTCCAGACTCTAGGCAGATCTCCTACCTCTATTTCATCATTAAACAAGCCTTTTTCAATCTCATAACGAATCATAATATGCAGCGGATAGGTCAATTCATCTGCCTCAATTCGAATGAGAGACGGCTTTGATTCGTTAATGGCACGATAGAAGTCATCTACCCTAACTCCATCGAAGTGGCCTGCCGAGTACTTCTTTAACAAATCATAATTCTTTTTCCAGAAGGAGGCAGCCCGACCGACGAAATTTTCATAGAACAGGGACTGTGATTCATGAATCCCCATGGAAGTACCGCTGCATAAAAGAGTTCCTGTCAATTCTTCACTAATGTCCTGCTCATACAGGGCATGCCCTCCTTCGTGAATCGTACCGAACACAGCCATGCGAAAATCTGATTCATCATATCTCGTTGTAATTCGTACATCCCCACGGTTAATCCCCGTTGCAAAAGGATGTATGGTCTCATCAAGACGCCCAGCTTCTAAGTTATAGCCCATTTGCTTTAAGATCTCTATGCTAAAAGCCCGCTGTCGTTCCTTAGGAAATGACTGGAACAAAAAGTCCGTCTTTGGTTTATGGTTTGAATCCGCAATTTTTTGCACCAAAGGTACAATCTCCGCCCTCAATTCGTAAAATACACGGTCTAGTACCCTTACAGTCATCCCCGGTTCATATAAATCAAGGAGAGTATTATATTTATTTCCTTCATAGCCCCAATAGCTGATAAAGCGTTTTGTAGTCGCAACGATTTTTTCTAAATACGGCTTAAACAAGGCAAAATCGGCTTTCTCCCTTGCTTCTTCCCAAACATTTTCCGCTTGTGATAAAAGAATCGTATATTCTTTATATTCTTCAAACGGAATTTTTCGTTTATAATCGTATTCCTTTTTACATTCTTCCACTAATTTTCTTGTTTTCTCTGATATGACATTTTGTGCTTCCTGACTAGACAGGTTTGCGATGTAAGCAGCCATATCTTCTGATACAGAAAAGTTATAAACCTCGGCAGAGAGAATCCCGATAACCTCGGCTCGCTGCCCAGCCCCTCTCTTTGGAGCTCCAGTGCGTAAATCCCAGTAAATCAATGCAAGGGCCTCATTATATGCAGTTATTTTCTTCGTATATTTAACAAATTCTTTTTCCATATGCAAAAATGATTGACTCATCCCAATCCCTCCATTGATTTATCTTTTTACATTTTATCTCAATCTTATGACAGACATACTGAAACATCAAGAAAAAAGACAGCAAAGTATACTGTTGTCTCAGCCTTTCTTAGAGATGATTATTGTAAACACCGCTGACCTCCGTCGGTAGTATGGAGAGTACTGCTTCGATGACATGACGATCCTCTCCCTGATTGATGAGGATGTGGACCTTCCCTTTATCGTTATGTGTTCGAATTAATCGTCCGATCCCCTGACGCAGACGAAGAAGCATATAAGGCAAATCAACATCGACGAATGGGTCTAGAGCAGCCTCTCTTTTGGCAGCAAATACGGGATCATTGGGTGGAAATGGCAGGGAAAAAATAATGACATTTTCTAAAGAGCTACCCGGAATATCCAGCCCTTCCCATAAATGGACGGTACAAAGAACGGATTCCTCCTCATTTTGAAAACGAGAAACGAGTGTGCTAATCTCGGCATCCCCTTCAAAATAAATGGAAAAAGGTAATTTACATCGACAATGCTGCTTAAATAATGCCAGCTCATGCAGAGAAGAAAACAATACTAGGGTTCTTCCGTTTGTTTTTTTGATTTGCTTGATCGTATAAGCCATTTTTGCATTCATATCGCCCTCGGCAAAAGCCGGCATTTCAATCTCCATATTGTCGTCATAGGAGAAAGGAGATGCAACAGAAAAGGACAGATACTCCTCTATTCCAAGAGAATGAGCTATATAGGAAAAGGAGTTTGATTCCGATAAGGTTGCCGAAGAAAAAATATACGGCTTTTGATGTGAAAAGACCTTTTCCTTCATAATTTCCTGAACAAGACGCGGCATAATCACTAATGTTCTTTCTCCATTCCGGTCTTCATACCAGGTAATTCCTTTTATTCCTTTTAAAAACAATGAAAGTGAATACGAAATCTGTTCCAAATATTCTTCTACAACTTTTAGGTCATACTCATTAATCGAGTACATTTCACTTTCAAACACAAGATCTTCCTCAAGCTGGCTTACGAGACGGAACAGCTTCCGTCCTGCCTCGGTTACGCTCTCTGTCTTGCTGACGGTCAATTTATCAGACCCCTCATTAGTAATTGATGACTGCCCCAATTCATAGAAAAAGAGTTCATTTTGCGACAGGACATCCTCCATTCGATAGAGAGTTGTTTCCCGTACGTCATTGGCCATTAATCTAGTTAATAGCCTTTCAAGCACGGTTTCACTAAAACGGTAAGTGAGTGCTTTTTGACTGGCAAACTCCAGAAGATGTCCTTCATCAAATATCGCACAGGAGTGTTCAGGTAGAAGTGGCAGCTGTCCCTCTCGTTTTCGCGCATCCTTTGTCCAGATATGTTCCATATAAAAATCATGTGAGCAAATAATAAGGTCCGCCGACTTTCTATACCAGTCCCGATACAGTGTCTGACCACAGCGATGTCTTTTGTCGCAGGTAAAGCAATCTTCAAAGCCATCCCATCCAATCTGTGCCCACTGCTCATCATTAAGTCCCGGGTATTCCTTCCGGTCGCCATAGCGATCAAAAGCCTGCATCGACTGATTTTCATAAATAAAATCCGGAAGTGCATCATATATTTCATGAAAATGCTTCTCGTCGCTATAAGAGATCATCTTGTCCAATTTATTTAAACACAAATATTGCTCTCTTGATTTAGCCAGCCGGACATCAATATTCAACTGCAGAGCATGCTCCAATTTTGAAATATCCCCTTCTTTTTTTACCAGTTGTTCGATCAACGTTTCATCAGCACAGGCAATAACCGCTGGAGTATTAGTGTATCTAGCGTAGCAAATGGCATACAGGAGATAGACTATTGTCTTTCCCGTTCCCACACCCGCTTCTGCAAACATGACTTTTCTCTCTTTAAACGCTTTTTCAAGCTGAAAAGCCATATAGATCTGTTCATCCCTTAATTCAAAACCGGCTTCAGGTAGCCATTCATAAAATACATCCCCGATCCATTCACCCAGTCGTTCAAAAAACGATTCTGTTTTCGATATTTCAAAAGGCAAACGATTGTTCAAGGCAAATCCCTCCATATGCAAAAACCTC
>NZ_CAMLDX010000149.1 GCF_946478885.1 uncultured Bacillus sp.
TTCTTCTTGTTTAATTTGCTCCGCACTTGGTTCAAGCTTTAACGACATGTGTTTCCCTCCATTGTTTGACGATTGATTGGAATAATTTCAGACCATCGGCGCCGCCTAAAAGCTCATCGACAGCTCTTTCCGGGTGAGGCATCATTCCCAGTACATTTCCTTTTTCATTGACAATCCCGGCAATATCGACAAGACTTCCGTTAGGGTTGCTCTTATATGTGAAGACAATTTGATTATTTTTCTTTAATGTTTCCAGCGTCTCTTCATCACAGTAATAGTTTCCTTCACCATGGGCGATTGGAATCGTGATCACTTCATTTTTTTCATAAACATTGGAAAACATTGTTTCATTATTAACTACCTTTAATTCCACCGGGCGACAGATAAATTTAAGGCTTTCGTTTCTTTTCATTGCTCCAGGCAACAGTCCGGCTTCCAATAAAATTTGAAATCCGTTGCAGACACCAAGAATCGGCTTGCCTGCCTCTGCAGCCTTTACAACCTCTTTCATAACATTACTGAAACGGGCAATCGCTCCGCAGCGTAAATAGTCTCCATAGGAAAATCCGCCTGGAAGCAGAATTCCATCAAATTCATCAAGGCTTTCAGCATCATGCCAAACATATTCAACATCTTCACCTAATTCATCCTTAATGGCATGATACATGTCTATATCACAGTTTGATCCAGGAAAAACAATGACTGCAAACTTCACTTAGCAACAGCCCCCTCAATTTCAAAGCGGTAGTCTTCAATAACCGGATTTGCCAGCAAACGATCACAAACCTCTTTGACTACATCCTCAACAGGGCGGTCTGACTTTTCAACCTGAAGTTCCATATATTTTCCAATCCGAACATCGGAGATTTCTTTATAATTCATCGCATGCAAAGAGTGCATGACAGCTGTTCCTTGGGGATCTAATACACTTTCTCTCAACGTAACATATACTTTTACTTTATACATTTTGGCTGCCTCCTAATTTGGCTAAAATAATTTCATATACATCCGTTAAATTTCCAAGATCACGGCGAAATACGTCCTTGTCAAGCTTTTGATTTGTTTCCGCATCCCAAAGGCGGCATGTATCAGGCGAAATTTCATCGGCAAGCAGAATATTGCCCTCCGCATCTTTCCCAAACTCAAGCTTAAAGTCAATCAATTTAATGCCGAGCTCTGCAAAAAGGCTGGACAATACTTCGTTAACTTTAAGTGCTTTTTCCTTTATTAATTCCTTTTCTTCTACTGTCGCAAGTTCTAAGACTTCAATGTGATCATCTGTTAATAGCGGATCGCCTAATGCATCATCTTTATAATAAAATTCAACAATCGGTCTTGATAATTTTGTACCTTCTTCTACACCAAGTCTTTTTGAAAAGCTTCCTGCAGCTGTATTACGGACAACTGTTTCAAGTGGAATAATGGTCACCTTTTTGACAAGTTGCTCAGTTTCAGACAGCCGTTTAATGAAATGGGATTCAATTCCTTTTTCTTTTAATTTTTCAAAAATTAAACTGGTAATTTCATTATTTAAGCGACCTTTACCGGCAATTTCCGCCTTTTTAACACCATTAAAAGCGGTCGCTGAATCCTTATATTCAATCCAGACTACTTGTTCGTCGTTCGTTGCATAGATTTTCTTCGCCTTGCCTTCGTATAATTGCGCACCTTTTTCCATTTAGAAAGCCTCCTTTTTTTATAGGACAGACTTTTTCAGCCAGCCCCCAAAGACTGTAGCTCTTTATTTTCTTGCTTGCAGTTCATCATTACCGGTGTCAGTCCCTGTTTTAGGGACTGCACCGAAATTCTCTTACAAACCTAATCTTTCAAAAATTGTATCAATATTTTTCAAATGATAATTGTAATCAAAACAATCGGCAATTTCTTCAGGTGAAAGTTTTGCTGTGATCTTCTCATCTGCTTCAACTAAGGAACGGAAGGAAACCTGTTTATCCCAAGCCTCCATTGCCCTGCGCTGCACAGTGTCATAGGCTTCTTCCCTGACAAGACCCTTATTAATTAAAGCAAGCAATACGCGCTGCGAATAAATCAGGCCGTGAGTACGCTCCATATTGCGCAGCATGTTTTCAGGGAAGACAGTCAGGTTTTTCACAATATTACCGAAACGATTCAGCATATAATTCAGAGCAATGGTGGCATCTGGAATAATGACACGCTCTGCAGATGAATGTGAGATATCACGTTCATGCCATAGAGGAACATTCTCATAAGCAGTCATCATGTAACCGCGAATAACACGGGCCATCCCGCACATATTTTCTGAACCGATTGGATTCCGCTTATGAGGCATTGCAGAGGAACCTTTTTGTCCTTTAGCAAAAGCCTCTTCAACTTCACGAATTTCACTTTTTTGCAAACCGCGAATTTCGACGGCAAATTTCTCAATTGATGTCGCAATAAGGGCGATCGTGGACATATAATGTGCATGACGATCACGTTGTAATGTTTGAGTAGAAATAGGCGCCGGCTTCGTGCCAAGCTTTTCACATACATACTTTTCAACAAATGGATCGATATTCGCGTATGTCCCGACGGCTCCGGAAATTTTGCCATATTCGATACCTTCTGCTGCTTGTTTAAAGCGATCTAGATTACGTTTCATTTCTTCATACCACAGGGCTATCTTTAAACCAAATGTAGTCGGCTCGGCATGGACACCATGTGTACGCCCCATCATAACCGTATATTTATGTTCCTGTGCCTTATTCTTTAAAATCTCAATAAAATTTTCAATATCCTTTAAAAGAATATGATTGGCTTGTTTAATTAAGTAAGACCAAGCAGTATCTACAACATCCGTTGACGTTAAACCATAATGAACCCATTTTCTTTCTTCACCTAATGTTTCAGAAACAGCCCGGGTAAAGGCTACAACATCATGTCTTGTTTCTTTTTCAATTTCATAAATCCTCTCAATATTAAAGGAGGCATTCTCACGAATTTTCGCTACGTCTTCCTTAGGAATGACGCCAAGCTCCGCCCAAGCTTCATCTGCCAATATTTCAACTTCCAGCCAAGCCTTATATTTGTTTTCCTCTGTCCAAATTGCACCCATTTCCGGTCTTGTATAACGATCTATCATGTCTTTTCCTCCGATCTATTTTGTCACTGCCATTTTACCATATTTTGCTTTCCTCAATTTCCTTAAGTGCATCTTCGATGGAGGAGTGCAAAATCGTCACATGACCCATCTTTCTTTTTATCTTCGCTTCTTTTTTTCCATATAAATGAATTTTCCAATTATGAAGCATAGGAATCTTCTTAATTACTTCCGCCTGATGTTCACCAAGAATATTTACCATCACAGCCGGCTTCAGCAGTTCCGTACTGCCTAACGGCCAATTGCATACTGCCCGTACATGCTGTTCAAACTGTGATGTTTCACAGGCCTCAATGCTGTAATGACCTGAATTATGCGGCCTTGGTGCCAATTCATTTACATAAATCCCATCTTTTGTTAAAAACATTTCCACCGCCAGGGTACCGACAAGCTGAAAGTTCTCGGCTAATCGTGCCGCTATCCTGACAGCTGATTCTTTTGCCTTTTGATCTATTCTGGCTGGGACAATGGTTTCATGAAGAATATTCTCCTTGTGAATATTTTCTCCGACCGGAAAAGCAGCTGTCTCGCCGCTACTATTTCGGCACACAATGACGGAGATTTCCTTCTCAAAAGGCACCCATTTCTCTAAGACACACATGCCTGCTTTTAAAAGCAAAGCAGCCTCTGTCACTTCATCTTCCCTATGGATCACAAACTGCCCTTTTCCATCATAACCGCCTCTTGCAGTTTTCAGGACTGCCGGATAACCAATTTCAGCCAGACCTTTTCTCATATCCTCTTCATTTTCAATCACTGCATATGGAGCTACTTCTACACCTGCATGCTGAATCGCTACCTTCTCAGTCATGCGATTCTGAGTAATTTCCAACAGCTTAACGCCTTGAGGGACATAAGTATTTTCATTCAGCCATTTCAGGCAGTCTGCATCTATGTTTTCAAATTCATATGTGATGACATCACTAGCATCTGCCAATTTCTTAATTGCGTCCAGATCATCATAGGCTGCTGCAATCACAATGTCTGCTACTTGAGCACACGGGCAATCTTCGACAGGATCAAGAACGGCAATACGAAAACCCTGAGCTTTTGCGGCTAATGCCATCATCCTGCCAAGTTGTCCTCCACCGATAATCCCTATTGTTTGACCTGGTAATATGACTTTATTAGACAAGCTGATCACTACTTTCTATGGCAGCCTTTTTCATCTCAATCCTGTATTGTTCCAGACTTTCAGCCAGCTTATGATCATAAGCAGACAATATTTGAGCCGCCAATAATCCGGCATTTGTTGCCCCTGCTTTGCCAATTGCAACTGTGGCCACTGGAATACCGCCTGGCATTTGTACGATAGACAGCAACGAATCAAGGCCGTTCAAGGCTCTCGATTGAACTGGCACACCGATCACTGGCAAAGTTGTCTTCGCTGCTACCATGCCAGGTAAATGAGCCGCACCTCCTGCTCCAGCAATGATGACCTTCACGCCCCTTGCTCTTGCCCCCTCGGCAAATTCAAACATTAAGTCAGGCGTCCTATGTGCGGAAACGACTTTCTTTTCGTATGGAATTTCAAATTTATCCAGCATTTCACAAGCATGACGCATCGTATCCCAGTCTGACTTGCTCCCCATGATTACTGCAACTTGGGCACTCATCCAATCCCTCCAGCTTATCTTTGTTTTATCATTAAGATGACTTTACCATCAGTGTTTTTTTGAATGGCATAGGACGTGCACTTCGCTTGTCGTACTTATACTCCCCTCCACTGATGTTCAGCCGTGCAAAGCCCGATTGGCTTTTTTGTAATGACCTCAAGAAAAGTTCTTCCCGGATCTTTATTGACAGTTCATCTCCCGCCTTTCTTCTGGTCTGCCCAAAATCTTGGTCGAGTCTTTCTGTCGAATAAAAAAATCTAATCAATTCTATAATCAAATAAATACCGTCAAGTATTTATTATTCCATTAAAAAACTTTGTTAAAGACCCTTGCTGAAAAAATGCCTACTTCATTAATGGTCTACGATTCACTGTTATTTTGTAGGGTAGCAAGATTGTGTAACAAAGTAAAAAAGCCCTGACAGAAGCCTCCCATTCTATAAGAGAAAGCAATCCGTCCGGGCTCTTGAAGGCGCAAAGTAATAGAGATTAATAGAATACAATCTTCAGATGATCTATTAATCCTGCTGCTGCCGGGCAATTTACTCTCCCTCATAGTCCGGTTATTTACGGTAACCGGGTAGAAACTCATGGGCCAATTCCCATTATTATATGAGGGTAT
>NZ_CAMLDX010000150.1 GCF_946478885.1 uncultured Bacillus sp.
TTATTTTTTCTTCAGCCAAAACTTTATAACTTTGCCATTCTGTTCAGTTTTTACTATTTCATGCCCTTCCTTTTCACACCATTCCGGCAATTCATTTAAGACTCCTCTATCTGTAGCATGGATTTCAAGCACTTGCTCTGCTTCAATTGAATGGATTCCATCCTTCAGCTTTTCAATTGGCAACGGACAAGTTAGACCTGTGACATCCAAATAAGAATTTGCTTGCATGTCTGTATCCTTAAGCACAACAGTTTCTCCTAAATCATTGACTGCTGTCTCGACATTCTTCTTCACATTGCTTCCATATACAGCCGAATAGGTTTTCCATCCTCCATCGACATTCTTCACCTTGAATCCATGGTTTTGTAAAATCTGGCTGGCTAAATATCCTCTTAGTCCAACCTGACAGCTAACATAAAGCGTCTGATCCCTTGGAAGTTCATCCAGCTTATTCCTCAATTCATTCAGCGGGATATTAATAGATCCTTCGATAAAGCCAAATTCGCGTTCTACTGGTTCCCGAACATCGATGAGCAAGCCTCCTCCCGCGATTATTTCATCTACTTCATGCCATTGGATATGCTCCAAATCACCATCCATTAGATTGGAGGCAACATACCCTGCCATGTTCACCGGATCCTTTGCAGAGGAATATGGAGGTGCATATGATAATTCTAAATTAGTTAAGTCTTCTACAGTTAGGCCGCCTATAATAGCTGTAGCAATGACATCAATTCGTTTTTCAACTCCATCGGCGCCAACTGCCTGTGCACCAAAAATCTTTCCTGTCTCTTTATCAAAAATAAGCTTTAAAGCAATAGGTGCAGCCCCAGGATAGTAGCCTGCATGTGAACTCGGGTGAATATGCAACACTTCATACGGGATATCTAACCGTTTCAATGTTTTTTCATTGTTTCCAGTAGCAGACACCGTTAAATCAAACACTTTCGCAACAGAGGTTCCTAGTGTTCCTTGATACCTCTCTTTTTTCCCCATCATATTTTTGGCAGCAATACGTCCCTGGCGGTTAGCAGGACCTGCAAGCGGGATCACGACCTTTGTACCATTAACAAAGTCAATTACCTCCACTGCATCACCTACAGCATAAATATCCTCATTTGAAGTTTGCAGGTATTCGTTGACTACAATACCGCCTCTCGATCCCAATTCAAGTCCGGCAGTTTTTGCCAGCTCATTTTGAGGTTTCACACCAATAGACAGAATAGTCATATCTGCTTCCAATTCCATTCCATCAGACAGGATGATCCTCCTGCCTTTGTCTGCAAAGGATTGAACACCATTTTCGAAGATCAGCTGTATCCCCTTTTCTTTTAAATGGGCATGAAGTATGCTGGCCATTTCAAAATCAATCGGTGTCATAACCTGATTGCCTTTTTCTACAATTGTGACCTTTATTCCGCGTTCTGCTAAGTTCTCAGCCATTTCTATCCCGATAAATCCACCTCCGACAACCACTGCCCTCTGTGGCTTCATCTCATCGACATAGCCTTTAATACGGTCTGTATCTGGGATGCTTCTTAAAGTAAATAATGATTCATGTTCCTGTAATCCCGGAATCTGCGGGATGATTGGACTTGCGCCGGGCGATAATAAGAGCTTATCATATGTTTCTTGGTATGTTTCTCCATTCTGCAGATTGCGAATGGTAACGATTTTCTTCTCGGGATCAATTCTGACCGCTTCACTTAAATTGCGAATATCAATCTGGAATCGGCTGGACATTCCTTGCACTGTCTGTACTAGCAGTTTCTCCCTATCCTTTATGACCCCGCCAATGTAATATGGTAGACCGCAGTTTGCATATGAAATATATTCTCCCCGTTCTACTAATATAATTTCAATGTCTTCACTGAGTCTTCTTAATTTGGCTGCAGCTGTTGCTCCTCCTGCAACCCCACCTACAATTACGATTTTCTGTGCCATTGTATTTAGCCTCCTGATATAAGATCTTCTTTATAAACCCTTTGTGATTATTATCTCAAGTCTTTCATTACCCCTATAGGTATATTAAAGGATAAAAAAACAGCTACTTTAAATTATATAATCTTTACAAAAATTATAATATACCCATCGAGGTATAAAGTCAATTATGGTTTCACCGTTACTTTCTGATTCAACCATCCCAGAGTAATATATAATAAGAGTAAGCTGTCATACAGATTGGTTTATTTTATTGGAGGCGGGATTTATTTGAATTATGCTGAACTGAAAACCTTTGTTACTCTGGCGGAAATAAAGAATTTTACGAGAACAGCTGAAATTCTTATGATGTCACAGCCAAGCGTGAGTTTACATATTAAAAATCTGGAAGAAGAATTTCAAACCAAGCTTTTTCTGCGATCACCAAAGGTATTAAAAATAACTCCCACCGGGGAAATATTATACGATCGAGCCAAACTAATGCTGTCTCTCTTCGAACAAACAAAACAAGACATCCTTGAACATCACCATATTGTAAAAGGAGAGCTAAAGATAGGAGCCAGTTTCACAATTGGTGAATATGTGCTACCGTCCATTATCGCTGGATTTAAAAAGGAATTTCCTAACTTGGAGCTGCAAATCGTCATTGGAAATACTGAAGAAATCGTTCAATATGTAAAGCTGTTCCAGGTAGATATTGGCTTAATTGAAGGACAGACAAATGAAAAGGATCTTTCAGTCCATCCCTTTATGCAGGATCAGCTGTTTATTACAGCACCGTACGGTCACCCTCTCACTGATAAAGAGGAGGTCTCCATACTGGAGCTACAAAATCAGGAGTGGATTGCCAGAGAGTCGGGATCCGGGACACGTCTATATTTCGATCATATGATCCGTGCTAACGGAATAAAGATGGGCTCCCTTCTCACAATCAGCAGTAATCAGGGTATTAAAGAGGCTGTTATCAATGGCATGGGGCTTTCACTCTTATCCTATCGCGTCATCGAGAGGGAGGTACAGTATAACACCCTTTCTATCATCTCATTAAAAAACTTCGCTTTCAAAAGGACGTTTTCTTATATTTACTCCCCTGTGATTGAAAATAAGAAAAACGTGAAGATCTTTATCCAAACTTTACAGAATCTTGAGGATTATGTCATTCCGTAAAAAACATTTTTAATCCCCCCGCCAGTACACCCATAGGGTGCAATTAAACATAACTGTCTTGTTGGCTGAATATAATGTACATATATTCTAGACGGGGTGAAAGGTATGAAAGTACTTGCAAAAACACCGAGAGATTTTGTACTGAGCTTTAATGACGATGAATTTGAAGGACTATCTGAATTTGAAAAACATGACAAAATAGCAAGAGTCCTTAAAGAAGTAATTGCGGAGCAGATATGGTGGATAGAGATAAAGGAATTCATAGCTTTTAAATAACAACCGTTCGGCACGAGGAGAGGCTGAATGGTCAGTTATCCTCGAATAGCTATTTCAAAATTTTTACAAAGAAATCAAAAAAAACGCTGCATATCAGCGTTTTTTTATTTCTCAAATTATTGCATGGATACCGGTGAGCGGGGTCGAAAATGCAGTCAAAGGTAAGTCCGAAATATAAAAAAGCGCACCTTTCCGGTACGCATCATAAATAGCCGTATATCCTGATTTTTTTAATCGAATTTACGGCTAATTTCATTTATTTGCTGCACTCCGCCTGAATCTTTTTTGACCAAGGCATGTATTGATCTCTAAAATCCCAGGGTTTTGATGGATGCCGATATTCGGTAGATCTATCAATAGTTTCTTTAAGTATCCATAGAAATCAACTCAGTTACACTTGGCTGTTTCTGCAATACTTAAACAGATGGCGTTGGCTTTTGCGCCAGCCTCACTAACTGAGTAAAGCCAATTCTTGCGGCCAATCACACTTGGACGGATGGCATTTTCAGCTGGATTATTATCAATTTCAATACGGCCATCCATTAAAAATGCTTTAAGTCCATTCACCCTGTTCAGTGTTTATTCAGCTACTTTCGCAAGGGAATTTTTTCCGTAAAAAGGTGATGTTTCAACCCAGTGAAGGAATTTTTTCACGATGGGCTTTGAGTACTTGTTGCGTTTTTTTCTTCGCTTACTCGGAGACAAATGCTTAAATTGCCTTTCCAACCGATATAACTCATCACAGTAGTTCACACCTATTCTACCATTCTTGCTATCAGCTTTAAGCCAATATCGGCGAACGTGGACCCAACAATTTTCGAATGTCACGCTTTTAATTTTGTCAAGACAGAATAACCGTCACAAACAATCGTGCCGGAATATTCACTGATAAAGTTTTCGAGAACAGACCGAGCACGAGACAATGAACTTTGAAACAAGACTATAAGGGGTCCTTGACAGGGTATACTGCGATACACCCAATAATACGCATTGGATTGACCGGACTTTCCATCCGATCGGTTTATGATTTGTGCACCTGTTTCATCGACATGCATAACTGATTTTTCCATCAAGATTTGTTTCATCCGTTCATATATAGGAGATAGCCAATCTTGTGAAGCCCGAATAACCCAATTCGAAAGGTTCTTATCATTGGTCTTCAGGCCGTAACGCTCCCACTCCTTTACCTGACGATAAAGGGGTAAGTATTGTGAAAACGTATCATAGATTACCTTGGCTAGTACGCTAGGGCTTGCGAAGCTACGTTGAATAGCTGGCTGCGGTGCTTTACCACGTTTAATTTGTGCTCTTTGTGATACGTCACTTTTACAACTTTTACATTCATATGCATGTTCTATGTGTTGAACTTTCTTCATTCTTACAGGAATGAATTCAGCTTCTTCGCGTACGATGGAACTGCCAATTTCAATCATTTGCTCATGGCAGCAGTCACACATTATATTTTCTGGATGATGATGAATCGCCTGTACTTAAATATCATCATGTAATGAATCATTCCATTTTTTCTTTTGAATTTTTCGTACAACAGTATAAAAAATCGTCTGTTGGCTTTGTTCTCCTGTGTGCTCAGGTTCGTTAAAAAACGGGTCATTATCAAATAATGACGTTTGGCCCTCAAGCGTATTGTATTTAGATTTCTCTGTTTTTGATCCATATAAAAGCTTTGTTAAATGGCGCACTTGATCGGTTAACGCTTCAATCTGTTTTGATAATTCTTTGTTTTGTTGATTTGAATGAGCCAATTGCTCTTCCAGCAGACGAATTATTTTCTCATGCTGATTTTCACTCGTAGAAGAAACGTTCGCCATATCATTCACCACTTTCCGTTCGATTTCGTTCTTCCTATTATAACCAGTTCAAACGGAGGAATAAAGATCAAAT
>NZ_CAMLDX010000151.1 GCF_946478885.1 uncultured Bacillus sp.
GCATGATTTTGCTGTCGACTACAATCATGGCAAATGCAGAAACAAGTCAAGCAGCCAGCAATAAATTACAACAAAATGCAGAAGTAATTAATCAAAAACAAGTTGAAAAAGATAATATTACAATAGAGTTACAGAATTTAAAAGATGAATTATCTTCGATTGAAAATGAAGTAACAAAAAACAAAGAAAATATGGCTGCTACTGAAAAAGATATAACGAAAATGAAAGCGCTGATCGAGGAAAAGAAAGAAGAGATTGTCGTTTTAGAGGATAAGGTTCTAGTTCGAAAAGAAGTGATGGAAGATAGACTTATTTCTCTACAGCATACTGATACAGCCAATCTCTTTATTGAACTGCTGGTGAATTCAAAAAATATTGATGATTTTATCCAACGCGCGACGGCTGTTTCAACGTTAATCAATGCAGATAAAGAACTGCTACAGCAGCAAAAGGATGATTTAAAGAAAATCGAAGAAGAAAAGGCTGTAATTGACGAGCAAGAGGAAAAATTAGACGAACAATATCAAACATTGGCTTCTACGCAGGCAGCTTTGGAGCAAAATCTGCAAAAAAGACAGGAAATGGTTTCGGCTGTACAAACAAAATATAATACGGTTGTAAATGAACTCGCACTTGCAGAAAAGGAGAAAGCGGCAATTCAAGCAGATCTGGCTCAAGCTCAGGCGAGAATTACAACAGAGAGACAGGAAGCGCAGGCAAGGTTCAATCAGGTTCAGCACCTACCGGCTGATGCTAATACATATCCGAAAAGTGCAAACGAATTGTATGTAACAGCAACTGCTTACAGTCATGAGGACTCTAGTAGTGGCATGACTGCCTTAGGCTATAATATTAAAGCGAATCCAAATATGAAATTAATTGCCGTTGACCCATCCGTTATTCCACTAGGCTCAAGAGTCTGGGTTGAAGGGTATGGCGAGGCCATAGCCGGAGATACCGGCGGGGCGATCAAAGGTCATAAAATCGATGTGCTCATGCCATCAGGTGCCGATGCAAGAGCATGGGGCCGCAAAACGGTGAAAGTTATCATTTTAAATTAATAGAAGGATGCCTGATCCCAGGTTTGTTCATGCTGAACCATTGTGGGGTCGGGTATTTTTGTGTGGATATCGATGACTTCTTTCATAGGATAAAATTATCCAATACATTAAATAAGACAGGTAATAGCTGGAATTGATAGAATATAGAAAGAGAGTTTTATCGCGTTCTTAAAAGAAAGTAAGTTTTTTGTTTACAAGATTCTAGGTTATCGGAGACTGATACAAGCGGGAAGAATATTGTTTGAAAAGGTTTGATATGTGTTGTAACAAATCCATTAGAAAAATGAAGCCAGGTTGTACTAACACGGCGTCCTTGTTGCTATCGCATACTCCAGCGTACGCATGCCCTGAGATTAAAACCCCCGTTGATGGCAAGTTTCCTTTATATTATCAGGAAAATTTTGAAGATTGTTATAATAAATGCGATGAGGAGGCTGCCATTGTGAATTCAGTCATTGAAAGGATTATACAAAATGTAGAAGAGGTTATGATTGGCAAACGACATGTCATTGAATTAAGCGTAACGGCTTTATTGGCGGAAGGGCATGTACTGCTTGAGGATGTGCCGGGAGTTGGAAAAACGATGATGGTCAGAGCATTAGCCAAATCGACCGGGGCGGATTTTAAAAGGATTCAATTTACCCCTGATCTATTGCCTTCTGATGTAACGGGTGTTTCCATTTATAATCCTAAGGAAATGGAATTTCAGTTCAGACCGGGACCGTTAATGACAAATATCGTTTTGGCAGATGAAATTAATCGAACTTCTCCCAAGACACAGTCTGCTCTATTGGAGGCGATGGAGGAGAAGAGTCTTACGATTGACGGTGTCACATACTGTTTGGAACAACCTTTTTTTGTAATGGCTACGCAAAATCCGATTGAGTATGAAGGAACCTATCCACTTCCAGAGGCCCAGCTTGATCGCTTTATGTTGAAGCTTGAGATGGGCTATCCTAATATAGAGGAAGAAATTGAGATTTTAAATCGGGTGCAAAAATATCCGCCCATCCATGCACTGAAGCCTGTTATTGGCCTGGAGGAATTAAGGAAAATACAGGAGCAGGTAAAAGAAGTATATGTTTCTGATTCGATTAAGCGGTATATTGTGGACTTGGCCCAAGAAACCAGATGTCATGGAAGTATTTATTTGGGAGTAAGTCCCCGGGGCTCGATCGCTCTAATGAAGGCTGCTCAGGCCTATGCCTTTATATCAGGGCGCAATTACGTACTCCCGGATGATATTCAAGCATTAGTAAGGGAAGTATTCGCCCATCGCATTGTGTTAAACACTGAGGCAAAATTTGCTTCGATCTCGACTTATGAGATCATCGATTACATTTTGAAGTTGGTTCCGGTTCCGATTCAGAGGGTGAAAAAATGAAAGGGAAATTCCGGGTGTTTTACAGTGTATGGAAGCTCCTCCTGCTTGTCATTCTTATGCTGATCACCTTTTCATATGCCATGTTTCAAGGGAGATTTGTTAGCTGGTTTTTATTTTATAGTTTTCTTCCACTTGCTCTCTATGCCTGTTGCCTTGCATTTTATCCGATAGATAGCTTTTCTTTAGAGAGAGAGCTGCCTAAGCGAGAATTTCATGCCAATGAACCGTTGACGATAAAGGTTCGTTTGAAAAGGAACTCCATATGGCCACTTCTGCTTCTGATTGTGGAGGATCAATTAGGGCAAGCCTTGTCTGCTGCTGTTTTTCGAAAGGGCAATAAAGTCTTTCTGTTTCCTGGTTTCCGCAGAGAGTTCACTTTTTCCTATCAAATTGAACAATTGCCAAGAGGAGAACATGAGTTATCCTCTTTAAGAGTTGTAACCAGTGATATCCTTGGGTTCATCCAACGTGAGGCGGAATTGGTAAGCAATGACAAGATATTGGTGTATCCTGCTTATGCCAAGGGGCGCTATAAACCACTTGAAAATGAATGGGAGCAAGGTACCGTTTCCGTGAATAATCGTATGCAACAGGATACCACAATGACAGTGGGGGTTCGGGAATATAGGCCAGGTGACCGTTTGTCTTGGATTAACTGGAAGGCATCTGCAAAACGAAGTGAATTCATGATGAAGGAATTTGAGCAGAGGAGATCGCAGGATTTGATGCTGATCCTTGATTGTGCGCCCCACTCGTTATTTGAGTTCCTTGTACAATATACTGCTTCTATTGGACAGGATGCCTTGCGGAAAGGAGCAAGAGCAGGTTTGATGGCGTTAAGTGATCAAAGAATTTTGCTTTTGCCTACTGGAGGCAAAAGCAGCCATAAGCAGCTGTTGTATCAGTTGGCGAAAGTGAAAGACCAATCTCCGCTGACATTTGCCCAAGCCCTTAAGGCAGAACGCCATTTACTGCAGCAAAAGGCTGTACTATTGCTTGTGACAGCACAAATATCGGTAGAATTGATTGAGGCCGTGCAGATGTTTGCTACAAGGAAGTGCCGAGCGCAGATTTTTGTAGTCAAGCAACCTAAGGAGAAGATATCTGCTAATGAAATTTCCATGGTGGGAATGGCAGAGGCAAGAAGGATTGGTGTGCAATTTGTCAATGGACCGCCTCTCGCTACAGGCCTCGAAAAGGAGGTGACTGGATGAGTGAGCAACGAGATTTTCCTTCTTTTTTATTATATTGCTTCGGTTTTCTTTTAGTATGTGAGTGGATTTGGCCAGTTAGAGATCTGGTCGATTCAACGAATATTTGGGTATTTGTATTTTTTCTGTTATTTTCTTTTTTTATCACCTATCTACGGGTCTCGTTGCTCGTTAGTTTTTTGCTCAAGGGAATAGTAATTGTTTATCTCTTGCATGGGTTGTACTTTGAAGGGAGTTTTTTACACCTGGACTGGTTTTTTCCTCTTTTTCAAGACATTCGGGCAAACATTGCTATAGTATTTTCGGCAAATATCCCTGACATATCCAACCCGTTTCGCAGTCTTTTATTTTTCATTTTTTTATGGCTGATGACGTATCTCCTGCATTATTGGATGATACAACGTAGAAAGATTTTATTATTCTTTATCATGACTGTTGCATACATTGCTGTTCTCGATACTTTTACGCCCTATGATGCCACAAAGGCCATTGTCCGGACGGTCATTATTGGTTTTTTATCATTGGGACTCCTGACTTTTTGTAGGCTGAAGGAAAGAGAAAAGATGGAAGGGGAAGGAGTCTTCTTTCACAAATGGCTGCTACCGTTATCTGCGATGCTTGGATTAAGCCTCCTGGTTGGATATTCTTTGCCTAAACCAGAATCTATTTGGCCAGATCCGGTTCCTTATTTCCAGACACTTGGGGAGCGGGATGGAGAGAAGGGAGCCATACAACGGGTTGGATATGGAACGGATGATTCACGGCTGGGTGGACCTTTTGTGAGTGACAGTACGGTTGTGTTTCGTACAGAAGTGGAGTCCGAACATTATTGGAAAGTAGAAACGAAGGATGTATATACAGGAAAGGGTTGGGTTCAATCGATTCAAGGGGCAGATTCTATTTTGTTTTCGCAGAATCGAAATGCACCAATTTCCTCTTTTGAGGACGGTGGCAGTGTTACAAAGAGTGTTGAATCAAGCCGTATCTATCAAATGGATGAATACTCTCATATTATTTATCCGCTTGGTTTAAAATCTATTGAATCCGACTTAGACGCCTCATTTCAGCTTGATCCGGCGATAGAAAAAATCTATACCTTTTATGGAGGCCAGCCAGTGATACTGTCAAGCTATGAAGTGACCTTTGAAAAGCCGACATTTAATCTAGATGGGGTGTTGACAGCTGATGATGCCTCCGGTTTGAACCGGGATTTTCTAGGCCGCTATACACAGCTTCCTGATTCGCTTCCGGAAAGGGTTAAAGAACTTGCGGCAGATTTAACGAAGGGTCAGAATAATTGGTTTGACAAGGCAAAGTCGATTGAACGATATTTACACGGCAGCCGATTTTCGTACGATACAAAAAATGTCCTGATTCCAGGCGAGAGAGATGACTATGTTGATCAATTTTTATTTGAATCTAGGAAGGGGTACTGTGATAATTTTTCTACGTCCATGGTTACTCTGTTAAGGTCCCTTAATATTCCTGCCAGATGGGTGAAAGGATATACCGCAGGGGATTTCCGTGGAGCAGCAGATGACCTTTTTATGTATGAAATTACGAATGATCATGCCCATTCATGGGTTGAAGTATATTTTCCCGG
>NZ_CAMLDX010000152.1 GCF_946478885.1 uncultured Bacillus sp.
TCCCTTGAACCTTCATGAAGCACTTTATCTCGCTCAGCCCCTTTTAAAACCCCCCTGCATAAATCGCTTTTACAGTAGTTATTCACATGCATAGAAAAAGGAGCTATCCAGAAAGTCGTATATTCGACCTCTAGACGCCCCTTTTCATATTTCAAAACCCTGCTATATACATTCTTAATTATTTTAGGGATTTACTCTTTTCAAGCATCCCCTGGCCCCTGACTCATTTCTTAACTTCATTAAAAACTTCTATCTCTAAACCGGGATTGGCATTGAGCGCCAGACTAGCACGGTGTCCTTTTTCAAAAAATACACTGCCTGCAGCAGCAATCATTGCTGCATTATCTGTGCATAAATTCAAAGGAGGAACAACTAATTCTACTCCTTCAATTTCAGCAAAAGCATCCTTTAGAGCTGAGCGAAGACCTTTATTCGCCGCTACTCCTCCAGCCAATAAAATCTGCTTCACCTTTAACTCCTTTGCGGCGCGCACAGCCTTTGTCACCAATACCTCTACCACGCTTGCTTGGAAGCTTGCCGCAAGATTCTCAGGTTCAATAACTTCTCCGCGCTGCTCTGCATTATGAACCGTGTTAATGACCGCTGATTTCAAGCCGCTAAAGCTGAAGTCATAAGAGTTCTCTTCAAGCCAGGCTCGCGGCAAATCAAGTGTATCACTACCTTCTTGCGCCATCCGATCGATATGCGGTCCGCCCGGATATGGCATATTTAAAATCCTCGCCACTTTATCATAGGCCTCTCCTGCTGCATCATCTCTCGTTTCTCCAATCACCTCAAAATGGCCATGCTCCTTCATATAGACAAGCTCTGTATGTCCACCGGATACAACGAGTGCCAATAAAGGAAACTCCATTTCCTTGACCAGACGATTGGCATATATGTGTCCAGCAATATGATGGACCGAGACCAGCGGAATTGTGTGTGCAAATGCAATGGATTTCGCTGCATTTACTCCAATTAATAATGCTCCAACAAGACCTGGCCCCTCCGTAACAGCGATCGCATCCAAATCTTCGTACGAAATTCCAGCCGTCCTGATCGCTTCCTCAAGCACAATGGTGATTTGTTCAACATGGTGGCGAGATGCAATCTCCGGCACCACTCCGCCAAATCTTTTATGGCTCTCAATTTGCGAGGCCACAATATTGGACACAATCTCTCTTCCATTTCGCACAACGGAAACGGCTGTCTCATCACAGCTTGTTTCGATTCCCATTACCAACAATTCTTTTTTCATTTATAAATTCACCCACATTACTAATGCATCTTCATGATTATCTGTATAATAGCTCTTGCGAATGGCTCCCCCTTGGAAACCGAGCTTACGGTACAATGATTGGGCAATATTGTTACTTACCCGGACCTCCAGCGTCATCGTCCTCGCTCCCTTCTCCTTGGCCAAATCCATTATTCTTCGCAAAAGGGTTTCCCCAAGCTTGCGTCCGCGGTATTCCTGCAGGATAGCAATATTCGTAATATGAGCCTCATCTGTGACAATCCAAACCCCGCAGTAACCGACTACCTTTTCATCAACTTCAATAACCATATACTTGGCAAACTGATTTTGAACCAGTTCATTATAAAAAGCAACCCGGCTCCATGGCAACGCAAATGACTCATGTTCAACAACCATGATCTGGTCCAGATCATCCAGATTCATAAATCGAAAAGAAAAAGTAGTCTTCATTTTGCTCCCTCTTTCAATTTCCTATTTCACGCTTTTTTGAGATTCAAGCCATTTTGCCTCTGCTTCTGCTAAACGAATATAATTTGGTACAAATGTATGAACATCCTCACCCGGCAAATTCTGGCCAAGCAAGGCCAGCTCTGATGGACGCGGATTATGCTCTGTCATTTCGGCAAAAACAGCTTTTTCCCCCATTGATTTTATTATCGCATTACGATGCAGCGGGAGATCACCACCGACAAAAAGAACCTTCCCATCGAATGATTGCAGCTGTCTTACCCAATCGGTCGTAAGAATAATTTGATCCTTTACTAATTCTTTCATTTGACCACTTTGATACTGATAGAGACCAGTGTATATCTGACCTCTCCGCGCATCGAATAACGGAGAAACCCCCCCGTCAAAATAGCGGCCTAATCCGGCAGCAAGAACCTGCAGGCTGGATACTCCTACCAATGGAATATTCAGGGTCCAAGCTAGGGTCTTCGCGATGGTAACCCCAATTCTAACTCCCGTATAAGAGCCAGGCCCTTTTGCTACGACAATCTTCTCAATATCTGCCGGTTTCATTTCACAATCCTGTAATAATTTTTCGATCGCCGGCATAACCCGAACCGAATGATTTTTTTTCAAATTGGTTATGTATTCACCGATTACCTCTTCCGAACTGGTTACAGCAACCCCCAGTGAATAATTTGATGTATCAATCGCTAAAACCTTCATGCAAAAATCTCCTCACATAGTTGCTCATACCTTTCACCCTGCGGCTTGAGGACAATTTTCCTCGAATCCTTCCCTTCATGGTAAAGATAGATATTCAGTCTATCAGCAGGAAGCTGTTCTTCAATGATATGAGCCCATTCAATCACTGTTACCCCATTACCGGAAAAATATTCATCAAACCCCAGATCTTCATAGGCACCCTCAAGACGGTACACATCCATATGATACAAGGGCATTTTCCCATGATATTCTTTAATAATTGTAAAAGTAGGGCTGTTAACGGTTTTGATAATGTCCAGTCCGACAGCCAGTCCTTTTGTAAAGGTAGTCTTTCCTGCTCCTAAATCCCCTTCCAGCGTGATGACATCGCCAGGTTGGAGGAACGATGCAAGCCTCTTTGAAAAGGTCTGTGTATCCTCTGAATTTGCTGATAACACTTCATATTCTTTCATCGAATGTAATTCACCTTTATTCCGTCATTTTCCTTTTTATAAGTTTACATGATTTTAAGCGATAGAGCAAAAACAGTGCAGGAATGAATGGCAAAAAACAAACGAAACGATAATGTTCCGTTTGTTTTTTGAAGACTTAGCTATTTTATCTGTACCAATACATAGAATAGGGCGTTATTATATCCGTTTACCTTTTCTACATTAACACTTTGAACAACGATCGCTAGTTTAGCCTGGTCATTTTCCACAGTCAAAGTAGCTTCTTCAGGTGACATCATTCCATTTATAGAATGATAATCATAGAATTTATCATATATGTCCTGAGTCTTGAACCTAATTAGCTCCTCATCGTTTTCTCCAGTTAATACTAAGTCGATTTCATTTTTTCGAAAATCTCTTAACAAAGTATATGTTTTCCCATCCTTTTCAAATCCACCAATCTTTTTGTCTTGGCTGTCTTTTTTCATCTCCGCATAGACATCCGTTTGAATCAAGCTGTCATATCCGGCAATATCGATTAGTTTTGAAGGATCAAGATGCAAATATACGGAATGCTTCTCGTCAACCGAATCCTGATAATCTTTAAAGCCAAAAGTATCGAAGAAATCCACATATGCATCAAAGTCATCAGGAAAATAATCAATTTTTTCTATATATCCCATTGTATGCAAATAATAAACAATTGTGGTAATCTTCTTTTTATCCTCATTAGAAATAGATCCGTTCGGTCTAATTTGACCGTCTTCAAGCATCTTATTCTTCAATAATACTTCTTCCAGAAGATGTATCTGATTGTTCCTGCTAATAGTAAAGGCATCCACTGGCGGCACAATTGAAACAAGCGCAAACACAATTAAGATTGCGGCAATAATCCCATTTTTTCGTACAGGCAGAAAGCTTAGTAACACTCCTGCAATAGCAGCAAAAATACCAAACAGGATGACATAATATCGGGTATGTGTAACCCCAGAATCTGCCAAGCTCAAAATCGAAGAAATAATTTGAAACACAACAATTGGAACCAGTACCTTTGGAAAAATCCTTCTGAAGAATACGACAAAATGATTATCTATCTCACTGACCAATATATATACTAAGATAACCGTAATAGCATAGGCCACAAGCATCGGCTCAAGGAGATTATCACCCCAAAAATCCCCACCGATATTTTGGATAATGTAAATGACAAGAATCAAAGTAAACACTGCAATTAACGGTATAATAATATAGGAAAGGAGAACTTGTAAAAAATGCGGACACTTCGCTACGTGACCGATCTCTTCTAGCTGTTCCTCATTGTCCTGATCCTCCCATCCCGGATATCCGGGGATTAACGATAAAAAATACAACGGTCCAAATAATAAGAAAAGCAGGTTGGCTGCATGTGAAAAGACCTTGTAGTTCACCGAAAAAAGTAATGTATCGGTTGCGCCTATGATAATTGCTATCCCGCCATAGGCCACTCCTGAGAAAAACAAGGCAATGAACAAGGCTTTAAATGCAATCATAAAACTTTTATTAAAACTGATTTTACTTTTGATGGCCGGGATCCAAATAAATGCGATGAGCAGGGCAAATAGGGTAACTCCTGTTCGAATATTTAAGGCCAAACTGTCTTCTAGAGCCGATCTTATAATGAGATAATAACCGGCCGTTAACAGCACGACAATCCCCATCAAAGTCAATCGAACAGATACTTTTGAAAAAAACCTCTCATAGGCCATTTGTGCCACTGCACTTAAAAAGGCTCCAACGATAAAGGTTAATAGATAATTGAAATAATGCCTCTCAGCCAAGTTAATATCATAAGCATTAATAATGACTGCAGCAACTAGAAAAGCAGTCGTCAGCGGAAACCGAGTAACAGCCTCACTCAGGCCCCTCAGCCTTTTTTTCAGCCAAAAAACCACCCTCATCTCTTTCCATCCCCCTTTGTCTAGGTAAATTGAAAAACCATTTAATGTATTGCTATTATAGCAAACCATACTCTGGCATAGATGAAAGCTCCTGCTGTTATTGGTCTATATGATTTTTACTGTTCTTCTACTTTCAGGATATCATTTGCTATAAGCACTGTCGATAGATTATGGAAGGAAGGATGAATTGAATTGGACGGATTGATTAGGGGTCGAAGCTGTCCTAAATCGCAGGTTCTTTAATACTTTGGATAGTTATGGTGAAAACCAATAAAAAACGGAGCTGTTCCAAAAGTAAAGATGTCAGGTACCGCAATCATTTAGTATCACTTTGCATCATTTGCACTGGATATAGAACAATTGTGGATGTCTCACACCTTATGGGACAGCTCCGTTTAACCGATTGCGGGGGCAGGATTTGAACCTGCGACCTTCGGGTTATGAGCCCGACGAGCTA
>NZ_CAMLDX010000153.1 GCF_946478885.1 uncultured Bacillus sp.
AATGAGCATGGCTGGGACGGACAATGGTACCGCCGCGCCTTTACTGATGCAGGACAGTGGCTTGGCTCTATCCAGAATGAAGAATGCCGGATCGATGCCATCGCCCAGTCATGGTCGGTTATTTCCGGAGGGGCACCGCAGGATCGGGGGGTTCTGGCAATGGATTCATTTGATCGCGAGCTCGTCGAGCGGGATCTGAATGTCATCCGCCTGCTGACCCCCGCGTTTGATAAAACAGAGCCAAGTCCGGGCTATATACAGGGCTATCCGCCTGGGCTACGGGAAAACGGAGCCCAGTATACCCACGGTGTCATTTGGGGAATGATCGCCTGGTGCCAGCTTGGACGGGGAGATAAAGCAATAGAAATATTCCAAATGCTGAATCCATTAAACCATACACGAACCGATTTTGAGGTCAAAAAATACGCTGCGGAACCATATGTCATGGCCGCAGATGTCTACACAGCAGCGCCGAAGGAAGGACATGCCGGATGGACCTGGTATACCGGAGCTGCCAGCTGGATGTATCAGGCTGGCATTGAATGGATTCTTGGAATCCGCCGCCGTGGCGGCAGGCTGTACATCGATCCGCGAATTCCAAACGACTGGCCTGGTTTCTCTGTAACATACCTGTTTGGCAAAACACGCTATACGATTCAGGTAGCTAATGATTCGAAAAATTTAAGCGCGATATCTGTAGAAATGGATGGAAATCACATTCCGCTTGATGGAGCGGTTCCGTATATTGAGTTAATCGATGACGGCATCGAACATCATGCATATGTGAAGATATAAAACAAAAAGGAGTTATCCCAAAAGCAAAGGTGTCAGGCACCAGATCCAGTATCTCGTATCACTTTGCATCAATCTGCACCGGATATTGATCAGTGACGGATGCCTGGCATCTTATGGGACAGCTCCTTTCTTACCTTCAGTCAGCATGTTTTAGGAAAATCATGTTAAAAGAGATGAATTTTTGTTTGCCAAAAAGACCTCAGCTTTTTTGCAAGATCATTTATGGTATGGTTAAAATCAAACGTTATGTATGGGGACAATAGCTGCACTATAATTATACAGCAGAGTACGCTGGATAAGGTGGGACGCTCATTCAAGAACGTATTCATACACGCAATCATCGCAGCTTTATGGAGTTTTCCATAAGGTTGCTTTTTTTATTTGTCATCAAAAAAAATACTTACTACAACCCCTGATAAATGACTAACTCTCTATCAAACGTTCAGAAGGTCTTGTTAGGAAAGAAGTTAAGGTGTTATATGTTAGGTTCTGAATAAAGCTGTTCGGCAAACGTAACACATAACTGTCCTGGATAAAAAGAAGAGCACAAAGGAAAGCTACTAGCACTTTCAACGATTGACTAGGTAAATCCTAGTGTTTTCAAGTTTTTTTAATTTGACATATATTTGTAACCCCTCTCTGGCATCCTTTCTAGGATTCGCCTTTTCAAAACTGTTTAAGTTCCCTTTGTCCTTAAAATATTAGTTTCATTATTTTGTAGAAAAATATACAAATAAAAGATATTATTGAGTTATGTGTAAAATTTTCCTATAATTAGGAAGTAAAATGGTGATAAAAAAGGAGATCTTTTAATGAGCACCTCAGGAATCAATTGGTTTGACGTAGGATATCAAGTAGTTTTGCTAATTTTATTAGTCGCGGTGATTTCCCTTGTATTTACTTTTTTCAAACGCAGAAGAAAAAAAGGAGAATAAGTTCAATTCATTGAAAAGGCACTCAGTAACTTGAGGAAACAATGCGGGAACACTTATTTACATACCGGAATAAAGCTTTAAAAGCCTCAATTTTAGCTCATTCGAAAGTTAAAGTTACTGAGTAGTATTATATATTCGATAAGGCAGCTTCTATTAAATATCTTCTTATAAAGTTCATCGCCTTGTAATGGGAAAGTTGATAAGCCACCTATTCCACCATTAGATGTGATCTGCAACGCACGAGGATATTTAGTTAAAGTTACTTAGTAACATTAAAATCCCCAATAATTAACGATTTTTTTTAAATTTGGCGGAATACCTTTCTAAAAATAATAATTAAAAATTCTTTATTGCTATCAATAATGCAGTATTCAACTAAAATGCCCCTTTTTAAATTCTAACATGGCTTCACTTTTTAACTATATAGTCTTACGAATTTATCTTGCGGCTTCATTATTTGTTTGCTGAGACAGTGGCTTCGCGTCCCTGCATTATTGATTTGTGTGATAAAAGATCGGTTCACTTCATCAACACCATCTGACGGTAGGACCTAATATTATAAACCCAAAGTTTCCTGACGGTTCCCCTAAATAAAACCCTGATTATTCTCCTTAGCCTCGTAGAAAAATCAGGGTTTTATCTTCTAGATAATTTTTTAACGTACAATCTGCGGTTTGAAGGAAGAGCCCCCTATTATGATAAACAGCACACCATTATTGATTTTTTTGCAGGTAGGCATCAATGACAGCGGAAGCTGCCTCAAACACTTGCTGCAATGGCTGCGATGCATCCATTTTAACAATACGTTCCGGGTATCTTTTACATAACTGCTGATAGCCCTCACGTACTCTGCGGTGGAATTCAAAGGTCTCCAAATCAAGCCGGTTAACCTCTCTATCTTTATGCTGCTTAATACGTGCCAGCCCGATTTCCGGATCTAAATCAAAATATAAAGTAATATCTGGCATTACATCCCCAATCGCAAATTGATTGATCGAATAAATCTCATCAATCCCCAGTCCCCGTGCATAACCTTGATAAGCTAAGGAACTATCAATAAAGCGATCGCATAGCACAATGGCTCCTTCCTCAAGCGCCGGTATGACCTTTTCCACTAAATGTTGTCTCCGGGCTGCGGCATACAGCAGAGCCTCCGTTCTCGAATCCATCGCGGTATTGCTTTTATCCAGAATAACTGCCCTAATTTGTTCCGCAATCTCAATTCCGCCCGGCTCCCTTGTTTTTAGCGCGTGTTTTCCCTTAGAGAGCAGCTCTTCTAAAAGCATATCAATAATCGTTGTTTTTCCGGCACCCTCAGGTCCCTCCACAGTTAAAAATAATCCTTGTCTCACGATAAGCCTCCATCATTTTGTCTATATATCCCCGGGTACAGCCCCAGTGTAACACACTTATGAATTGGTATAGATCTTAATTTGTCCCTGATAAATATCCGTCCCATCTTGAAACCTCGCCCCTGCCACAGCTAAATGCTGGATTTGCTCCGCAATAGCTACAGTAATACGTTCGCCAGGAAACAGCAAAGGAATCCCAGGAGGATAGGGTATAACCCTTTCAGCAGCAATTTCCCCTACGGCATCTGTTAGCGCTACCTGTTTTACGGACAAACGCTGTACCTCCTCCCTGCTGACAGCAAGCGTTGAAACCGACGGATAATAATTCGCTCCATTCATTATCCACTCTTTTCGTTTAATCGGCTTTAAGACTTTATGAATCGCGGCCGCAATTTTAGCAAACGGGAAACCCCTGCCATTTTTTAACAACGGAAGCACAAACAAAACATTATAGGGATCGGCCAATTCTGGAAAAATTCCTTCCCTTTCAAATACCTCCTGCAGTTCAAAACCAGTTAATACGGTCTGTGACTGAAGCGTAATCTTCAATGGATCGCCGGTCCCGTTTCCGAAACTTAACACCTTCAATCCGTCATTCTCACTTAACTGTTCCTTAAAACGAGTGATTTGTTCCTGAAGATAGGTATGATCCTCATCTGAATACGTCCCGACGTAACTCCTGGCTATATCCAATGAAGCCATGATCGGATAGGAGGGACTGCTTGACTGAAGAACGTGCAGATAATGTGCAACAGCGGTCCTTGAAACCCTTGAGCTATTGAGATGAAGATAGGACCCCATGGTCATCGCCGGCAGCGTTTTATGAGCGGATTGTACGACGATATCCGCCCCCAGCTGGACAGCGGATTGCGGAAAGGCCCCGCCACAGATAAAGTGAGCTCCGTGTGCCTCATCCACAAGCACAGGGATGTCTGCTGCATGAGCCTGCTGAATAATCTCTTGCAGTTCATTTACCATTCCGTAATAGCTTGGATAAGTCACGATCAATGCTTTAGCAGCCGGATACAATCTCAATGCCTGTGAAACAATGTCAGGTGTAATGCCGCCCGATATCCCCCATTCCTTCTTATATTCAGGACCGAGAAAAACGGGTTTTGCCTGTGCCAACTCAATCCCGTTTAATACTGATTTATGGCAATTGCGCTGAACAAGGACAATATCATCCTTTTTAACCACAGCAAGAATCATGGCTAAGTTTCCAATTGTTGATCCATTTACTAGAAAAAAGCTCCGCTCTGCACCGTATACATTAGCTAAAAGGGCCTCTGCCTCCCGAATAGCGCCTTCTGGGCTGTGAAGGTCGTCGAGTCCGGTTAATTCCGTGGCATCATAGCGCAACATCTCCTGAAAAGGTAAGTACTTTGGATGCTCTAGCAATGCTCCATATTTATGGCCCGGTACATGCAGTGAAATAGGATTTTTTTTATTATGTAAAATAAGCTGATCCCATAAAGGCGTACTATGCTGATCCATTTTTTCACACCCTGCTCTTCCGTTTCTTTTTAATTAACCTTTTTATTTTACCAAACTGTTTGCAGAAGAGGGAGCTTATCACAGATGCTTTTAGTATGACTCATTGATTAATACAGATTGCACTGAAGGAATAAAAATGAGTAACCTTAGGTGCTTTACAAGAGATTTGAGTAGACATACAATGATTTAAATCGCTCATCATACAATAGTAAACATATAGACTATTTAAATGAATATTAACAATTTTGTATATATTATTGCAGAAACGGTTAGGATAGGGGATGGAGGTGGAGTAATTGGATATGAAACAGATATCAGAAACATGTGTTATTTGCGGTGAAAAAAAAGAAAGAGGTATTCACTTGTACACTTCGTTCCTTTGTATGGATTGTGAACGAGATATTATTTTAACAGAGACGAATGATCCTAAATATAAAGATTATCTAAAGAAATTGAAAAAAATTACCACTCCCGAAATCTTTTCATAAAAATCAAAAAAAGCAGCCGAACTAAACTGGTGTCAAGGACCATTTCGGCTCTTAAAGTAGGTTGGCTCTATTCGTTAAAAATAAAACCCAATTTTTTTGCAATTTCATTGATTGATAAATTACTTTTGTTAATTTGTCTTTTTTTGTTTTCTTTTTT
>NZ_CAMLDX010000154.1 GCF_946478885.1 uncultured Bacillus sp.
GTTTTCAAGGAGCAATTCCCTGTCGCTCATAAGCGACTTTTATAATATACCATTTCATTACTTTAAAATCAAGGATTTCTTTAAAAAATAATTAAATTAATGATATCCCCTTATTGACTTTGAACAGTATATCAACCTTCTAAACAGAATTCAAGACTTTTATTGAAAAAAGCAATAATCGCTTCGAACATAAAAGAAAGGTGTCAGGCACCACAATAGAGAATCGAGTATCACTTTGCCTAACTCCGCATTGGATACCGAATCAATTGTGGATGCCTGCCACCTTATGGGGTAGCCTCTTCAGTTTTATTCTTCATCATTTACATGTTCTGTTTCAACATTCGGTTCGGAACCTTCTTCGGAATATCCTTCGAAGTCCTGTCCTTCATCCTCTGCAGATTCGTCGCCGTTTAATTCCTCCGATTCCTCTTCCCTTTCAACCTTTGCAACGGTAGCCACATATTCCCCATCATTTTCATCAAGACGAATCAGTCTCACACCTTGTGTATTACGTCCCATAGTGGAAATATCGCTGACAGCCATCCGAATTAAGACACCGCCAGTTGTAATCAGCATAATGTCCTCTTCGCCTGTTACAACCTCCATGGATACTAGACAACCGTTTTTCTCGGTAATATTGCACGTTTTGATACCTTTTCCGCCTCGATGCTGCAGCCTATATTCATCTTCCGGCGTCCGTTTTCCATACCCTTTCTGTGTCACGATGAGGATTTCGGAACGTTCTTTAAGAACCTCCATTCCGATCACTTCATCATCATGATCAAGGGTAATGCCTTTGACACCCGTTGCCGAACGACCCATTGAACGGACATCTGTTTCGTGAAAACGAATCAGCAGGCCTTTCTTCGTACCAATGATAATATCTTTCTTTCCATCAGTTAAACGTACGGATATTAGTTCGTCACCCTCACGTAAGCCTAAGGCAATTAAACCGCTGTTACGGATATTGGCAAATGAAGTGATTGGTGAACGCTTGGTAATTCCATCTTTCGTAGTGAAAAATAAGTACCAATCGTCTTCAAATTCTGCAACTGGAATAATCGCATTAATCCATTCATCTTTTTCAATTCCAAGCAGGTTGATGATAGGAATGCCTTTCGCCGTGCGACTGAATTCCGGAATTTCATATCCTTTGGCACGATAAACTTTTCCTTTATTTGTAAAAAATAAAATCGTATCGTGGGTGGAGGTGGTCATTAAATGTTTAACGAAGTCATTCTCATTCGTCCCCATTCCTTGAATGCCTCGTCCACCACGCTTTTGCGAACGATATGTCGATACCGGTAGACGTTTAATATAGTCATTATTTGTTAAGGTAATAACGATATGCTCGCGCGGAATTAAGTCCTCATCGTCAATATCATCCAGACCGCCGGACACGATTTCCGTACGACGCGTATCATTGAAACGTTCCTTAATTTCCGTTAATTCCTCGCGGATAATTTCAAGGATTTTTTCATCATCAGCCAGAATAGCCTTTAGTTCGGCAATAAGCTTCAATAACTCCTGATATTCTTCTTCAATTTTCTCGCGTTCCAGACCTGTCAAGCGCTGCAAGCGCATATCGAGGATAGCCTGCGCTTGCTTTTCCGATAAATGAAACTGCTCCATTAACCCGGTACGGGCAATGTCAGTTGTTCGCGAACTTCGAATTAACTGGATGACTGCATCCAGATTATCAAGGGCAATTCGCAAGCCTTCTAGAATATGAGCCCGAGCTTCTGCCTTTCGCAGTTCAAATTCTGTCCTTCGTCTAATGACAACTCTCTGATGTTCCAAGTAATAAACCAGACACTGCTTTACATTTAAGACCTTTGGCTCTCCATCGACAAGAGCAAGCAGGTTTACACCAAAGCTTGTCTGTAGTGCTGTATGCTTATAAAGATTATTCAGAATGACATTGGCATTGGCATCCTTGCGAACTTCAATCACAATACGCAAGCCTTCGCGGTCGGACTCGTCACGGAGATCAGTAATTCCATCGATCTTTTTCTCTCTCACTAATTCTGCAATTCTTTCAATCAATCTAGCTTTATTTACCTGATAAGGAATTTCACGAACAATAATGACTTCCTTGCCGCTTGATTTTTGCTCGATTTCCACCTTGGCCCGTAATTTCAGCGAGCCGCGGCCAGTCTCGTACGCCTTCCGAATTCCGCTCCTGCCGAGAATTAATCCCCCAGTTGGAAAATCCGGACCAGGAATAATATCCATCAATTCCAGAATACTAATATCAGGGTCCTTACTTACAGCAAGTACACCATCGATGACCTCGCCGAGCTGATGCGGAGGAATATTCGTAGCCATTCCTACTGCGATGCCGGATGTGCCATTTAAGAGTAAATTTGGAAATCTCGCCGGCAAGACAACAGGCTCCTTCTCTTCTCCATCGTAGTTTGGCTGATAATCGATTGTGTCTTTATTGATATCTCGCAGTAATTCCATCGAGATCTTCGACATTCTAGCTTCTGTGTAACGCATTGCGGCTGCAGAGTCACCGTCAATGGAACCAAAATTGCCGTGACCGTCTACCAGCATATAGCGGTAATTGAAATCCTGTGCCATTCGGACCATTGTTTCATAAACCGCCACATCGCCGTGGGGATGATACTTACCAATAACATCACCCACGATACGGGCGCTTTTTTTAAAAGGCTTATCTGAATGCATTCCTAAATCATGCATCGCATACAATATTCGGCGATGAACCGGCTTTAAGCCGTCCCTTACATCCGGCAGAGCACGTGATACAATAACGCTCATGGCATAATCTAGAAAGGATGAGCGCATTTCCTGGCTAATATTAACCTCTTTAACTTGGGACTTTGGCGTTTCGGCCATTTTAAATACCTCCCCGATTAGAAACGAACCGATCATTTCTAAAACATAGCTATTTTATGCAACTAACTTTATTAAACTTTAAGAGTAAAAGCTTTTAACAACGATCTGGCTTCACGTCTAGCGCCTTGTGTTACATTCCTGTTACGCAGGTCTGCAAGAAAAGGCACATTCCGCTCCCCGTATTTCCTTTATCTTTCGTTCAGGTATAAAGCAGCATCGGCTAACTTCCACAAATGCCGATTTCAGCATATCCAAGATAGTCTCGCTGCCGGGTAAGGCACTTCCGTCTTTCTATATATCAAGATTCTTAACAAAAAGGGCATTCTCCTCAATGAATTGACGGCGCGGCTCTACCTTATCACCCATAAGCATTTCAAATGTTTCATCTGCTTCAATGGCATCCTTTAAGTTGACCTGAAGCAAGGTTCGCGTTTCCGGGTTCATCGTGGTCTCCCACAATTGCTCCGGATTCATTTCCCCAAGACCTTTATAGCGTTGAATATTGGGCTTTGGCTGCTGTGGAAATTGCGCCATTTTCTCCTCAAGCTGCTGGTCATTATAGACATATTCAATTCTTTTTCCCGCTTGAATCTTATATAATGGTGGCTGTGCAATATACACATAGCCAGCTTCAATGATTTTTCTCATATAGCGGTAGAAGAAGGTTAACAGCAGCGTTCGGATGTGTGCACCGTCGACATCAGCATCCGTCATAATGACGATCTTATGATATCTTGCCTTCGAAATATCGAAATCCTCACCAATGCTGGTTCCGGCAGCAGTAATCATCGCTCTAACTTCATTATTCGATAAAATCCGATCTAAACGCGCCTTCTCAACATTTAAGATCTTTCCTCTTAATGGTAAAATTGCCTGGAAGTGACGGTCGCGCCCCTGCTTCGCTGAACCTCCGGCAGAGTCTCCTTCAACGATGTACATTTCGCTGAGGGAGGGATCCTTTGACGAGCAATCCGCCAATTTTCCCGGAAGGCTTGATATTTCTAAGGCGCTCTTTCTTCTCGTTAATTCACGAGCCTTCTTCGCAGCAAGCCGCGCTCTTGTAGCCATTAGTCCCTTTTCAACAATCTTTCGGGCAACAGCAGGGTTCTCAAGTAAAAATTTCTCTAAGTGTTCAGCGAAAAGAGAATCTGTAATTGTACGAACTTCGGAATTTCCGAGTTTTGTTTTTGTTTGACCTTCGAATTGAGGATCAGGATGCTTAATGGAAATAATGGCGACTAATCCTTCGCGAACATCCTCTCCAGACAAATTGGACTCGCTATCCTTTAGGAGGCCGTTTTTCCGCGCATAGTCATTAATCACTCTTGTAAGAGCTGATTTAAAGCCTGATTCATGCGTACCGCCTTCATAAGTATGAATATTATTTGCAAAGGAATAGATATTTCCAATGTAACTGTCATTGTACTGTATCGCGATTTCAATGGAGATTCCGTCTCGTTCTGCTTCGATATCAATCGGTTCCTCAAACAGAACTTCCTTTGACCTGTTTAAATGCTCGACATATGACTTGATTCCACCCTCATAATGGTACTCGGCTTTCTTATTTTCTTCACGCTTATCCTCGATATTGATATTTAAGCCGCGATTTAAGAAAGCTAATTCACGAATTCTAGTTGCTAAGATATCGTAGTCAAATTCGATCGTTTCTTTGAATATTTCCGTATCCGGAACAAAATGAGTGATGGTTCCGGTTTTATCTGTTTCACCAATAATCTTTAAATCAGCTGCCGGAACGCCTCTTTCAAACTTTTGATAATGGATATGACCATCACGATGGACCCATACCTCTAAAACAATAGAAAGAGCGTTAACGACCGAAGCCCCAACACCGTGCAGACCACCTGAAACCTTGTAGCCTCCGCCACCAAATTTTCCTCCCGCATGAAGAATGGTTAAAATAGTTTCTACAGCAGGACGACCGGTTTTTTCATGGATTCCGACCGGAATACCGCGGCCATTATCCGTAACGGTAATACTATTATCCTTCTCGATAACAACATCGATTTTTGTACAATAACCGGCTAGTGCCTCATCAATACTGTTATCGACAATTTCCCAGACTAAATGATGAAGTCCTCTTGAGCTTGTGGAACCAATGTACATTCCTGGCCGTTTCCGTACCGCTTCAAGACCCTCTAGGACTTGTATTTGATCGGCTTCATAAGACTGTTTTGGAACTGCGTTTTGCTCCATAGCCATATCAGTCACCTACACTTTCCTTTGGCATAATTTTCTAT
>NZ_CAMLDX010000155.1 GCF_946478885.1 uncultured Bacillus sp.
TGAAATAGCTTTTTTCTTATGAAACTATACAACGATATGATAAATGGCAGGGATTTCTCCCAACCCTGCCCTTATTGAAACCTTATATTGAAAAATTTACGTTAAATGATTTAAGAATAACAAAAAATTTATTGGTAAAGCCAACTGTTTTTGTAAACCTCCACATAACCTTTTACATAATTCTTTTAAACATTTTTTCCAATTCATAGATTGAGGTGTGAATAATAATTGGCCGTCCATGAGGGCAGGTGAAAGGGTCTGAAGTCTGGCGCAATTCATCTAATAATGCTTGAATTTCATCATTCCGCAAATGGCGGTTTGCTTTGATCGATCCTTTGCAGCTCATCATAATTGCAGCTGCCTCTCGCAACTTTTTAATGTCGACCTTTTTCATCGAGAGAACCTGCTCTATCATCTCTTCAATAGTTTCTTTTTCTTCTCCCTTTGGAAACCAAGCGGGGTGTGCTTTCACAATATAGCTGTTGATCCCAAAAGGCTCGAGAAACACCCCGACACTTTCCAAGTCCGCTTTATTTTCCTCTAGCTTGATATAATCGTCAGTTGAATATTCCAAAGTAATGGGAACAAGCAGCTCCTGTAATTCCTTTGCAACCTGTCCGACCTTCTCCTTAAAAAATTCATATTTAATCCGCTCCTGCGCAGCATGTTGATCAATAATATAAAGTCCTCGTTCATTTTGAGCAAAGATATACGTGCCGTGCATTTGTCCGATTGGATATAACGGCGGAACTCTGCTGACAGGTATTTCATGGAAGCTTTCGTTGTCCTTTTTCCTATCGGTTGTCTCCGCAGTAAAAAGTACATTGGCCTTCGCTTCCATTCCTTCCTCTATAATGGGAGAAAGATGCATATTTTCTTGTTGCACAATATCCTGGTGCAGGGAAATTGACTCTTTTGTATCATGAAGTCTCAGCTCCCCACCATCAGATTGATAGCTAACTTTCTCTATATCCTCCTGCTTTTCTCTAGACAAGGGAGAAAGAAAAGGACCGGAATTTTCCCGTAGAGACGAATCAGACTGGCTCTTCATTTTATAGATAGGACTTTCTGCTGGAAGATGATCCAGTGGCAAAATTGTCTGTTCAGATTGCCTTTTTTCTACTCTTTCACGAATTAACCCGGAAGGAATTAATTCCTGAGTCTGAAATGCGGAGCGAATCGTTTCTGTCACAAGAGCATTCAATTCCTGTTCTTTACTGATTCTTACCTCAAGCTTCGAAGGATGAACATTCACATCTACCAGAATCGGATCCATCATGATATTTAACAGAACAATTGGATAGCGCCCAATGGGCAGCAATGTATGATATCCTTCTTGAATTGCCTTAACAAGCGGATAATTTTTAATGAAACGTCCATTTATCATAGTTGAGATATAATTACGTGATGCCCGTGTAACCTCCGGCAGCGCTGCATAGCCTGTGATCGTGAAATCAAGTGATTCCGCATGGATAGGAATCATGCTCCTTGCAATGTTTGTTCCATATATGGCGGCAAGTACCTGCCGGACATCACCATTTCCATTTGTATGAAGCAGCTTTCTCCCGTTATGGATTAAACGAAGCGATACTTCGGGATGAGCAAGTGCCAGCCGATTTGTTACGTCAGTAATATTGCCTAACTCCGTGTGAACTGTCTTCATATATTTCAATCTTGCTGGTGTATTATAAAAGAGATCTGTGATCGTGACATCAGTTCCCTTAGAACTGGCTGCCTTTTCAAGAACAAGGATCTCTCCTCCTTCCAGTACGATTCGGGTTCCTTCATTTCCCGTTGAAGTGACTAATTCGAGCCTTGAAACAGAAGCAATACTCGGAAGAGCTTCCCCGCGAAATCCTAATGTCCTGATACGAAACAAATCATGTTCGTTTTTAATTTTACTGGTTGCATGGCGGCTGAAGGCCAGAGGAACATCACTTTCTTCAATTCCTTCCCCATTATCACTGATACGGATCTTCGTTAATCCTGCTTCTTCAATATCTATCTCGATAATGGTGCTCCTGGCATCAATCGCATTTTCAACTAATTCTTTCACAACAGATGCAGGGCGTTCAACGACCTCACCTGCTGCGATTTTATTGGAAAGAGCATGATCAAGCTGAATGATTTTCCCCAATGATCTCCACCCCCGTTTACTGTATTATTTTAGCTTTTTGTGCAACTCATACAGAATATTCATTGCCTGCATCGGTGTCATATCCAAAATATCAAGTTCCTTAATCCTCTCAACTATCCTCTTTTCTTTTGTATGAAGAAGATCTTTCTTATTTTGCATCGGCTCCTCAACAAAAAAGGACAGTTGAGCTTCCTCTACTTCCTGTGGGACACTTCCCAAATGGTCACGCGTAACGGTATTCTTTTGTTCGTTCATTTCAGCAGTCTGCATTTCCATTGCTGAACTGTCTCCTGTTGTCCAGCCGTTTTGTTTCTTCACGGCAATGTCAAGCTGTTCCAATGAGGCCAAAATATCATTGGCTCTTGTAATCACTTCGTCAGGCAATTCAGCCAACTTTGCCACATGAATACCATAGCTTTTATCAGTGGGTCCTTCTTTAATTTTATGAAGAAAGACGACCTTTCCGCTTTGTTCAATGGCACTAACATGAACATTTTTCAAATTCTCCAGGTTCTTTTCCAACACTGTTAATTCATGATAATGCGTTGAAAATAGCGTTTTGGCACCAATTCGGGTATGAACATATTCGATGATCGATTGGGCAAGTGCCATCCCGTCATAGGTGGATGTCCCCCGCCCGATTTCATCGAACAGAATCAGACTGTCCTGCGTTGCATTGGTAATGGCATTCTTTGCCTCCAGCATTTCCACCATAAATGTACTTTGTCCCGAGATTAAATCATCGGCAGCACCGATTCGAGTAAAGACCTGGTCAAATATCGGCAGTGTCGCCTCAGCAGCGGGAACAAAGCAACCAATTTGTGCTAAGATGGATGTTAATGCTATCTGCCTCATATAGGTGCTTTTCCCTGACATATTCGGTCCTGTGATCAAAAGGACTTCCCGTTCTGCATTCATATGACAGTCATTCGGTACATAACGGTCAGCTTTCATGACCTTTTCTACAACAGGATGACGCCCCTCTCTTATGAGCAGGCGACGGTCATTTGAAAAAACTGGCTTCACATAGTGTCGTTCCTCACTAATGGTAGCGAAGCATTGCAATACATCCAGTTCACTGATTGTTTTGGCCAATGCCTGAAGTCTTGGAATATATTCCTTTACTTGTTCACGAATGGTGGAAAATAAATCGTATTCCAATTCCACACTCTTTTCTTCCGCCTGCAGGATTAAAGACTCTTTCTCTTTTAATTCTGGAGTAATAAAGCGTTCTGCATTCGTTAATGTCTGCTTTCTCTCATATCTGCCCTCTTCTAAATGATGCAGGTTCGCGCGTGTGACCTCGATATAATACCCGAATACTCTGTTGTAGCCGACCTTTAATGATTTGATGCCAGTCTTCTCCCGTTCCTCCCGCTCCAGTTGGGCAATCCATGTTTTTCCGTTTCTGCTGGCATCACGATACCGGTCTAATTCGTCATTGTAGCCGTCACGAATCACATTTCCTTCTTTAACGGAAATGGGTGGATTATCCACAATAGAACGTTCCAATAAATCGGTAACCTCTTCACAAGGATCGAGCCGTTCGGCAAGCGCCGCAGACCTTTTCGTACCGAGCTTTATTGTTAAATCGTAAATGAAAGGGATTTGCTGTAGAGAGCGTTTCAATTGCATTAAATCTCGCGCATTAACATTTCCAAAGGCCACTCTGCCAGCTAACCGTTCCAAATCGTATACTTCTTTAAGTTTTTCTCTCAATTCCTGCCGTTCAAAAAAAGCTCCGACCAGATTTTCCACCATTTCATGGCGCTGCGCTATTTCGTCCCTTTGAATCAGCGGTCGGTCAATCCATTGCTTCAGCATCCTTCCTCCCATAGCTGTTTTCGTCTCATCAAGAAGCCATAGCAAAGAGCCTTTTCTTCCTTTGGCACGAATCGTTTCGGTTAACTCAAGATTTCTCTTAGAAAAAAAGTCGATTTTCATATATTGATAGACTTTATAAGAAGAAACAGGCTGCAAATGATCTAAGCTTCTTTTTTGCGTACGATACAAATAATTGAGGAGCCTTGCCATCGTCTTCTGCTGCTTGTCCTCCTGGATTTCAGCAAAAAGTCCTCGGCATTCGTCATGGATCGTTACATCCTCTTCAATCGAAAAGGTAATGACCATACGTTCACGAATTTGACGCTGCCAATCACTATCAAAGTCCGAAGCAATGACCACCTCTTTCGCACCGGACAAGGAAAGCTCGTTCATGACTTCTTCAAAATTCCTGCTTAATAACGTTACCTTATTTTCACCTGTCGATAGATCGTTATAAGCAAAGCCGATTGTATCATCGATAAAATCAGTCATCGTCGCAATATAATTATTTTCTTTATCTTGCAGCCCCTTTACCTCCATTATAGTCCCAGGGGTAATTAATTGCACAACTTCCCGGCGCACGACACCTTTTGCCTGCTTAGGGTCCTCCGTCTGTTCACAAATGGCCACTTTAAAACCGCGTTCAATCAACGGTTCAATGTATTGGCTGGCCGAATGATAAGGGACACCGCACATTGGGATGCGTTCATCTCCCCCACCCTCCCGGCTCGTTAAGGTGATTTCCAATTCCTGTGATGCCTTTATCGCATCCTCGAAAAATAGCTCATAGAAATCTCCAAGTCTAAAAAATAAAAAGGCATCCTGATACTCTGCCTTTACTTGTAAATATTGTTGTATCATTGGCGTATAAACGACCATTATAACCTCCAAAAACAAATCATAGTTTTTCCTGTTTATTATAACATATCATGAGTCTTTTCTTAATGGGATATCTTGAAACACACTGAAATATGGCCCTCAAAGGCATATTTCCTAAA
>NZ_CAMLDX010000156.1 GCF_946478885.1 uncultured Bacillus sp.
ACATAAAAAACCATTAAAAAATGATGCTCTTTAATTAATTCATGATTACAGTGCCGGAAGTTGTTAATTGTACTCTTTGCAGTCAACTTCTTCTTAAAAGGGAACAATATATTCTCTTTACTAATTCTTTTATGCGAGTCTCATTTTAAAATCTTGATAGCTAAATTTTTGTATGATGTGATATTCTCCGTCTTTATTTTTAATAGCGATGGCCGGTAATGGCATACCGTTAAACGTATTGTTTTTCACCATCGTATAGACCGCCATATTACCAAAAACTAATCGGTCTCCACTCTTTAATGGCTGATCAAAAGAGTAATCTCCGATAGTATCCCCTGAAAGACAGGTTGAACCTCCAAGACGATACAAATGAGGCTTTTCCCCTTTTTTTCCTGATCCATAAAGAGGTGGACGGTAAGGCATTTCCAACACATCAGGCATATGACAGGTTGCAGAAGTATCCAGAATGGCAATATCCATCCCGTTTTGAACCATATCTAGTACAGTTGTAACTAGATAGCCAGCATTAAGAGCAACAGCTTCGCCTGGTTCAAGATATACGTCTAATCCGTATTTATCCTGCATCCTCTTAATACAAGCTTCAAGTCTTGGAATATCATAATCTTCTCTTGTAATATGATGTCCGCCGCCAAAGTTAATCCATTCCACTTGTGATAGAATTCCAAACTTTTCTTCTACAACATTAAGAGTCGTTTCTAAAGCGTCAGAGTTTTGCTGACAAAGGGTGTGGAAATGCAGCCCTGAAACACCTTTAAGCAAATCGGGACGAAAATGCTCTCTTGTTACACCGAATCGGGAACAGGGTGCACATGGATCATAGATGGCACGTTCAACTTGTGTGGAATATTCTGGATTAATACGCAAGCCAACTTTTTTACCGGATTGGAGAACTTTTTCTTTAAATTTTTCCAACTGTGAAAAGGAGTTAAAGATGATATGATCACAAACGGATATAATTTCATCGATTTCATCCTCACGGTAGGCAGGGGAAAAGATATGATTCTCTTTACTCATTTCCTCGTAACCTAATCGAGCCTCATATAAGCCGCTGGCTGTTGTACCACTTAAATATCTCCCAATTAGAGGATACATGGTTGTCATTGAAAACGCTTTTTGAGCTAAAAGAATCTTACATCCTGTACGTTTTATGACTCCGTTCAAGATTTTTAGATTTTTTTCCAGAAGAACCTCATCGATGACATAACACGGTGTTGGCAATTCTTCAAATTTCATTTTTAGCATCATTCTCCGGCTCAAAGATTGCTCCAGGCTCAGGGTCTATCAGCACTGGGCTAAAGTCTTCTTTCCATGGTAGCTTCCATTTGTTTAATGCATCCATGAATGGATCGGGATCAAATTCTTCAATATTGAATACGCCTGGTTTATTCCACGTTCCAGTCATTATCAACATTGCACCAATCATCGCTGGAACGCCGGTTGTATAGGAGATTGCTTGAGAACCTACTTCTTTATAGCACGCTTGATGGTCACAAACATTGTAGACATAATAGTTTTTTTCATTTCCATCTTTTTTCCCTTTGAAAATACAACCGATGTTGGTTTTTCCAACGGTACGTGGTCCTAGAGTTGCAGGATCTGGCAAAATCTCCTTCAAGAACTGAAGTGGAATGATTTGTTTTCCCTGGAATTCAATTGGCTCGATACTAGTCATGCCCACATTTTCAAGGCATTTTAGGTGAGTAAGGTAACTTTGCCCAAAGGTCATGAAGAAACGGATCCTCCTTAGTCCGGGTATGTTTTTAACAAGTGATTCAAGTTCTTCGTGGTACAGCAAATACATATCTTTCTCGCCAACTTCGGCAAAGTTATAAACCCTTTTGATTTCCATAGGTTTCGTTTCAATCCATTCACCATCTTCCCAATATTTTCCGTTAGCGGATACTTCACGGATATTGATTTCAGGATTGAAATTTGTTGCAAACGGATAGCCATGATCACCGCCGTTACAGTCAAGAATGTCAAGATATTCAATTTCATCAAAATGATGTTTTAGCGCATAAGCAGAGAATACACCCGTTACACCTGGGTCAAAGCCGCTACCTAAGAGAGCTGTAATACCAGCTTTTTCAAATCGTTCGTGATATGCCCACTGCCATTTGTATTCAAATTTTGCGGTATCTTCTGGCTCATAGTTTGCTGTATCCAGATAGTGTGTTTTTGTAGCTAAACACGCTTCCATAATCGTTAAGTCTTGGTAAGGTAATGCCAAGTTCATCACGATATCTGGTTTTACTTTTTCTATTAAAGCAATGAGCTCGTCAACTTTGTTAGCATCAACTTGAGCCGTTGTAATTTTTGTTTTGCCACCATCTAATTTGGCTTTTATTTCATCACATTTTGATTTTGTACGACTAGCGATGCAAATCTCTTCAAATATATCACTATTTTGGCAGCATTTATGGATGGCAACTGATGCGACACCACCACAACCAATAATAAGTGCTTTTCCCATTTTCTAATCTCCTAACTTAATAGATTTTGTAAATGAAAGAGGAAAGTCCATAACAAACTAACCAACCTGCATCAACTAATTAGGATGCTTTTAGAAAACTAATGATTGCAGTGTCTCTGCTATCATTGATCAGTTATTCAATCCATTTAATTCTTTGATGCAACAATCCATCGGAGTCTTTATTTTCTCCTGTGATAAAGTCAGTCATATAGTAGGTTAGATAGTCACCGTACTTGCTTTCGGTGTTGAGTAAAAGTTCATCAACATAATAAATACCTAAAGGAAGATCATCCAGGATTATGCTGGCAAAGGCTGCATATATGCCGCATGCAACTTGGAAGTAAGTGGCATTCGTTTTGTATTTCGGATAAATTTCACTACTTTTCATCACATTATACATATACTTTTCCATATCCTCGTAAACCAGAAGGATTCCAACAAGGTCTTCACCTTCAACTTCACCGGCTTCTGGAGTAACCACGCGTTGATTCCAATTCCATAGATCGTCAACATTAGCCAAATTATTCCGGATTAGTTCCGTTGTATACTCATTGACACGATAAATAAATCCGATCTGTATATCAAATAATTCACCGAGTGTAATCACTTCTTCATGCGGCATCAGACAGCCGTAAAATTCTTTTTCCCCTAACCTTACTTTAAACTCTATTGCATATACTTCTTCATAAAAATAGTGCGACAAATGATGATGGACAAACATGGGATAGCTTAATATAGCTTCATCCAGGAAGCATTCCACCGACCAAGAAGTATAGATTGTCTTAGGCTCAATTAATGTTTTGTCTGCAAAAAAGGAATTGTCATGCTCCACAATGTAGCAGGATAAAGGTTTTTGGTCTGGATTTTCCTTCATCAGTTTTAATGCCATCCACTGCACTACACCGGGATTCATACCAGAGCCTACGATAGCCTTCATATTGGTGAATTTTTTTTTGCTATCTTCAAATCTAATGTATCTCTCGGTGAGTGGGAAACCATATAGATTCTCGTCCTCATCGACCTTCGTGTTCTCTAAGGCTGAATTGACGTATAATATACCTAATTCGTTACAGCAATTCATCATCTCATTTGTATCAGCCCATGAAACATCAATAACGACTTTCGTTTTCGTCTTTTTTAAATGTTTCCGAAAGAGGTTTACATCCATGAGATCAAGCTGATATAGCTTCATTTTATCCGCAAGGTTTGGGAACAATTGGTCAAAATACTGTTTATTCTTTTGATTACTATCCACTAGGTGAAGCTGGGAATTGCTCATGATAGGATAAAGAGGATCATTTTTATCTTGAGCAGATTGATTTAGAATGGCTAATACCGCTTTTGCAACACCTCCGCTGCTTCCTAATATCGAAATGGAAAATGGTCTTGTCCCATTCTTCATTTCATCACTCCTTTCTTTGAGTAAATTCATGGAGGAGGTAAAAATGAACAATATTTTTTAATAAATATATGCTTCTAATGATTGTTACGTTTGTGCTTCTGGTCATAAATAGAGAGATGTTAGAAATAATGATGGACACTAGTATAAGTTTCGTTTTCATTCTTAGAGTGCTTTAGCTTGTAGGAGAATATAAGATTGAAGAAGGAAAACGGATTTAGGTGAAGAAAGGAAATTCAGCAAACTGGGCATTACTTAAATATAAGGTGCTTTTACAGTCGGATTTTTTTATTCAACTATTAGGTGAGTTTTGTTAAATAAGATTAAATGGTTAGGATTAATCGGATGAGCCGTGCCATAAATAGAGGCGGTTTTTATAAACTAAAGACCAGTCATGCTGGTCTTTTTAAAATATGAAATTAGTGATTTTGAATTTAGTTTGTTGAACATGGTATTTTATGGGTAAGCAGTACGGTTATGAAGGAGAATACGTCTTAAAGCGAGAATGAAGGAACCTTTACTGAGTGTGATCCCCTTCCTCATCAATAAATAAAGTGAGGATGGAATCTAGGGGTTCTGTTCCATTAGCAATCGCATTTACTTTATCAATATATTGTTCACTAATTAAATATTTTAGCGGTTGTTCTACCATATTGAAAAACTTAAACGCCTCTATTGCCATTCTGTCCCACTCTTCATAATAGAATAAATAGTCATCTGCAGTCACTTTCATTCTTGTTGTCCCTTCTTCAGGTGCACATTCAAACTTTTCATCCTCACCGCATGCTCCATAATCAGATGTTAATTGTTCACCAGGTTGAATGTCTCTCGCAGCCAACTGAAAATCATAAGCTGTATCTACACAATTTGGATTGAAGCTATGATTCATATATTTTGCGTGATCCCAATGAAGGACATATATGCCGTCAGTATCTAAGTAGGTGTATTTATATAT
>NZ_CAMLDX010000157.1 GCF_946478885.1 uncultured Bacillus sp.
AGTATCACTAGATCATGAGCTCTGCTTGTCTATTAAATTGAATGTATTAAAGGAGGTTTCATCATGCAAGAATGGCCATTGCTTATTTTTACCGTTTGTTTACAAGCGGCCATTGGCGGAATGGTTATGCTGGCACTTATATTTAAGCAACTGTCGAAGCTGGGGGAAGAAAAAGTATTTCACCTTACAAGGATCCCGCTGCTGGTTATTGCTGTCCTTTCGATCATTGGATTAGCTGCATCCTTTACACATCTGGGTACCCCAAGTAATGCCTTTAATACCTTGGGTAATCTCGGATCATCCTGGCAGAGCCGTGAAATCCTGCTGACCGGTTTGTTTATTGCGGCAGCCTGTGTGACCGCAGGTCTGGCCTTTGTTCAGAAAAAGGCAAACTTCATTTTGCTTGTCATTTCAGCGCTATTGGGTCTTATTGATGTTTATTGTATGGGAGCCATTTATGCCAATACACTAGTTAGCGGCTGGGATTCGATTAATACGTACACATCATTCTATGGTACAGTCCTGGTACTTGGTCCTATTTTAGTCGTCTGCAGCATGGTGCCGATGCTTGGCAAAAAAAGAGCAGAGGACCTGGCACAAAGTCTGGTTAAGAATTCATTTATTATCTCCATTATTGGCATTGCCATTCAATTAATCGGGGTTGCCTTATTTACTTCCTCTGTGCCGGAAGTAAACATGGTAGAAGGAACGAACGCTGCCATGTCGCTTCAAGGATATTTTGGAACTGTAGCGATCCGCTGGGTTATCGAATTTCTAGGAGTTGCAGTGCTAGGGATTCTATCATTCTCCAAAAATGAGAAAATACCGTTGTCCCTTGGCTATCTCGCAATAATTGCCTTATTTGCCGCAGAGGGCATGAGCAGATATGTATTCTATATTTTAGGAGCATAATAATAAACTAGTTTTCATATTGTGCATATGAATGGTTTAATACGATAAAAAATCGAGGTGTCAGTGGCACCCCGATTTTTTTTGGACAGAAAAGGCTTCGCTATGTTGGCTAATAACTGGTACTTAAGGTTTCCTAAACATTTTCTTATTTATTGTTCAAAAAAAATTCGAAAAGTCCTCATCGTAAATTCATTTTCTGAAAAATATTGCTGTAATGTGTCAATCTATGAGTTAAATAATCCTGTAAATGAAATCTAATGTCATTTATTATATTTTATCCACATTTTCTTTATACAAACTTCTTTCCTGTTGTGAAAAATTCCATTCTAAAGGATGGAACTCTGTTTGAACCTACAGTCCAAGTCAGGAGAATTCTCCTATAATATTGGAGTGTAAAAAGTATAACGTTTTTGCCATCTGATTCATAAGTCTTAACATCGTGAAATTTTGAGTCGTTAGTCAGAATTTGTGTGTTTTTCAGGAAACAGACGAATGATAGTTCCTTTTAGGAACCAGATGAACTGAACAACAATGGAGGTGAGCTGAATGAATGCACAAATGCCGATGTCTGTAGTTTCAGAATTACTGCTTGCACGAGAATATGCTTATGATATTTTAAGAAGAATTTTCATTGAAGAGCCGTCGCGAGAATATTTGGCTTTTTTTATTGGGCAGAAGATGTATGCTGAGTTTCCTTTTCTGAATGATTCAGAAGGAATGCAGAAAGGGGCGGCTGATATTCAGGTATATTGCAGAGAGTTTGATCCAGTGAATAATGAAATGGATTTTGAGAATCTGCATTGGGATTATACGAGAATGTTTGTCGGACCTTTTGAACTGGCCTCTCCGCCATGGGAATCCGTATATGTGAGAAACGATCGCCAGCTATTTCAGCAAACGACGATGGATGTAAGGAAAGTGTTTCAAAAGTATGGCTTTGCGGCCAGCAGTAATTACCGGGAAGCAGAGGATCATATTGGATTGGAATTGGATTTCATGTTTCACCTTAATCAGCTGTGTTTGCAGCTGGCAGATAAAGAAGACCCAGAGTCAATCAGAGAATTGCGTGAATTGCTTGCAGAACAGCAGCAATTTCTCCATAGACATTTGCTTATTTTTGTACCAGAGTTTGCTGGAAACGTGGTTGAACATTCTGAAACATTATTTTATAGGGGTTCCGCAAAACTGCTAGAGCATTTCTTACAAATGGATTCAGAAGTTCTAAAAGAGCTTTTGAACATAGAAATTATTCATCAATCATAGAACGAAAGGAGAATTCCTATGCTGGATTTATTTCATAAAGCAAAAGAATTTAAAATGTCCAGAAGATCTTTCATTGGCTGGTCCTCAGCAGTAGCAGCAACGGCTGCTATTCCTGTCTCAAGAGGTCTGGTTACAAAAGCAGCAGGAAATGATGATTCAGAAAATATGGATGAAGGTGTTTGGAAAACAGCTGCATGCTGGCATAACTGCGGGAGCCGTTGTTTAAATAAAGTTCTCGTGAAAGATGGAATGGTTATAAGACAAAAAACCGATGATACCCATTCAGACAGTCCCGATTTTCCACAGCAAAGAGGCTGTTTAAGAGGACGCTCTCAACGGCAGCAGGTATTTGGGGCCGATCGCATTAAATATCCGATGAAGCGAAAAAATTGGAAACCAGGCGGGGGAAAGAAAGAATTACGCGGGAAAGACCAATGGGTCCGTATTTCATGGGATGAGGCCTTAGAGATTGTCTCCAGCGAAATTATGCGTATTTCCGAGAAGTATGGAAATGAGGCGCTTTGGGCAACCGGTGAAGGAGAAATAACAAAGGTATTGTCTGCTAATGGAGGATGTGTTACAGACTGGGGAACAACATCACGTGGTGCATGGAAAATCATTCCGCCGATGATGGGTGTTGGTCCATCTGCGGTAGAAGGCATTAACGACAGAATGGATTTAAAAAATTCTCAGCTGATAGTGCTTTGGGGAATTAATACAGCCTGGAGTGCTGCTGGAAATCGGACTTATAATTTATTGCAGGCGAAAAAAGCTGGAGCAAGGTTTATTTCCATCGACCCAATGTACAATGATACGGCACATGTTCTGGGCGCTGATTGGGTACCTGTTCGGCCGAGTACAGACCATGCCCTTGTACTAGGAATGATGTATGCCTTATTAGAAGAAGATGACCCGCAGAACAATCCACTAATTGATTGGGATTTCCTCAATCGCTGCACCACTGGATTTGACACCGATCATATGCCTGCAGGGGCGGATCCGAAGGACAATTTCAAGGACTATCTTCTTGGAACCTATGACAAAATCCCAAAAACTCCTGATTGGGCATCAGACATCTGCGGAGTTGATCCGTTGAAAATACGCGAGCTGGCTCGGCAAATTGGTTCGACCAATCGCGTAGCCCTTCTTACTGGATGGGCGCCGGCACGTATTAATGAAGGGGAAGGCTGGGTTCGTGCTTTCTCAACACTAGGATTTATGACTGGCCATATGGGCAGACCGGGACGTATGACAGGAGTAAGCTGCCATACAAGTGCCACGAATGGCGGTCCTGCCTTGATTAAAGGCGGAAGTGACGGATACACAAGTGTTACCAATCCTGTTACGGATACGATCAATCATAATGAAATTTTCAAAGCTGTCCTGGAAGGAAAATTCCGTCAACTAAATAAAGGGGAAGAGCGGAAGGCAAATATTCAGCTCATGTACCACCAATATAATGCAACGATGCAGACTAGAACAGATATCACAAGTGCGATTAAAGCGGCTCGTAAAGTGGAATTCGTGGTAACCCATGCATATGTTTTAACAACTAATGCGAAATACTCAGATGTTGTTCTACCGGTTACAACTGAATGGGAAACCGAAGGCGGTCTTTTAGTAGGAAATCGTGAAATCTTAATTGGTTATTCGAAAATTACTGATCCATTATATGAGGCTAAAACAGATGTATGGATTGCCAAAGAATTAATGAAGAAATTGGGAAAAAATCCGGAAGAAATTTATCCATTTGATGAAAAGCAAGCATTCTTTAATAAACTTGCCACCAGTAAGGTGATTGATAAAAATGGCGCTGAATTTGAACTGCTTTTAACAATTACAGATGCAGATATCAAAGAGTGGGGAGTACAAGGAGAACCACAAATGGGCCGGGTTGGTATAAAGGAATTCTTGGACAACGGCATCTATCAAGTTGAAAGAAAACCAGGAGATCCATACGGTGCTATTAATTATAAGAAGTTTGTCGAAGATCCGGACAATAATCCATTAAAAACTGAGACCGGTAAATTCGAAATTTATTGCAAAAAGATTGCGGATAAATCCAAACTTGAGTGGACGGAACAGCCGATCATTCCTAAGTATCTCCCTAAACCAAAAGGCTATGAATCTACCTTTGCAGATTGGAAGAGTAAAAAGAAAGGAAAATATCCATTCCAGGTATTTAATCCACATTATTTAAGACGTTCTCACAGTGTATTCGATAATGTTTCTTGGTTAAGAGAGGCTTGGCCAAATCCAGTCTTCCTCAATAAAAGCGATGCTGAAAAACTTGGGATTAAAGAGGGAGAAACGGTATTACTATCAAATGAATTCGGTAAAACACTCCGCCCGGCTCATTTAACCGAAACCATGATGCCAGGAGTCATTGGATTGCCACATGGAGCATGGGTTGAAATGGATGAAGATTTGGGAGTGGACAAATCCGGGGCTGACAACATCCTATGCGGACCTATTTCAACTGGATTTGGTACTTCCGGATGGAATACAGCAAATTGTAATCTGGAAAAATGGGACGGAGAGCCGCTTGAAGAAG
>NZ_CAMLDX010000158.1 GCF_946478885.1 uncultured Bacillus sp.
AGTCACATCCTATATGAGATGTATGGATTGAAATCTCTACTGGTTTAGGCATTGTTCTCTTTGAGAGTTGTCACACCCTACATGGATATATAAAGGGGCAGTCCAGAAAGTCGGTTTTTCGACTTTTGGATGCCCCTTTTCATCTTTTATTTTTTGAACTGTCCCCGTTCTATTCTATCTATAATATAATACTAATACGAGAATGCGGTCTTAATGCTTCCAGATCCAGCACGGCTTTACGATCTTGGATTTTCCATTCACTATTTTGATTGACCAATGTATAATAATATTTCCCTACATATGCATCAGTAAAGCCATATCTCATACGGTATACAATAAAGTTGGCTGTTATTTCTAGCTTATCATTGGATTGATCTTTAATTTGCACATTTGTAATAAATCTTCTTGTCCGTGAACGTGGATTTTCTGAGTGAGCCCATTTATCAGAAAGACGCTTTACACGTGCGGATAATCTGCGATAGTTATCAGCGACTAAGAATAAACTGTTTTTGTTATCTCCTTCGCTATTGTCCGTAGTAGGAACTGAATAGGCTCCATCTTCTGTAAATAATTGCAGCCATTCTTCTAAGCGCCACTCATCCAGTAAATCTGCTTCTCTAAATAAAAATTGTTCAATTTCTCTTTCAGTCATTTTTTCGTTAACGATATTCATGGTTTTCCCTCCCGTAAAATTATACGTTTGTTTCTTGAGCTACTTTTTCTTCGGCATTCATTAATTGATCATATTTTCTCCAGAAAGCTCTCATTTGTTTTTCATCAGTTGTTGGAGAAACTTCTCTGTTCATTCCTCTTGAAATATCAGACCATTGAACTTGATTTACTGTATTTTTGAAACCAAGCTGTGCAGTTTCTAATGATTCGATATCATCAGGAGTTGCAAAACCACCAGGTCCAAGGAATGTTAAGAAGTTATCTAATCTCAATTCCTTTTCAGCCGCATCCTCATCGACTGGTCCTAATGCCCACGCGTTCACTTCCATATAGTCAGGGCTGACTGGATCCCATGTACGAATGGTTACAGACACGATGTCATTGATAATTAAGTTAGGGAAAATCCATACGTTTCTACTTACATCTGCTATCATACGAGCTTTTTCTTCGCCGTAAAGGTTTACTAACTCTTGGCGTTTTTTTGCAATACGAGCTTTAGTTTCATCATCCCAATTTTCTTGCGGTTTTGCTATTGGACGACCCCAAGGCGCTTCATATTGCATAACGGCATGACCGCCACCGAGTGCTTTTCCTTCACCGTCTAGTCCTTTTGATATATCTTGTCCTTCATCAACGATATAATCAAGATATGTTTTATGGTTATAACCAACATGGTAACCATCGATACTGTTTTCTCCTAATAGTTTCCAGTTGGCTCTGATTGCATATTTTTGTGTGCCTGGCAGTACTTTCATGCCTGCTGTTGATTGATCGGCAACATAATCCAAGTATACTTTTGCTTCGCCTAAATATTCTTTCAGACTGATAGCATGATCATCAAAATTACAGAATACAAAGCCTCTGTAGCTTTCATTTCTTACGCGGTGCAGATCTAATGATTTTTTGTCAAAGTTTTCGCCATATCCATCTTTTTCTAGGGGTACACCAACTAGTTCCCCGGAATTTTTAAATGACCATGCATGGTACGTACATAAGAAGGTTTTACAGTTTCCATTTTCACCGCGGCAAACGAGTGAACCGCGATGAGTACAGGTATTTAATAATACGCGAACTTCACCTTCGGCATCTCTTGTGAAAATAACAGGCTTTCCAGCAATGGTTCTTGTATGGAAATCACCATTATTTTTGATTTCAGTTTCATGACCAACATAAATCCAGCATTTTTCAAAGATTTTTGTACGTTCTTCCTCAAAAATTTCCTGATCCACAAATGTTTTGCGGTTAACCAAAAATTTAAATTCTTCCTTATTGTCCATAATCAAAGTTCGATTTCCCATATCCATTCCCCTTTTCATTTTTTTAGCAACTTCATTGGTTTCTCTAGTCATGAATTCCATGTGATAAGGACGGATGAAAGCCGTTACATTTTACTCACCCCTAAAAAGAGTAATTATTATTAATATTCTGACTATAAAATACATAGCAGAACATGGTTGATAGCAAATAATGATGGAATATGGATGATTAGCAGGTGCGGAGTGATAAGCTTAAACGAATTGAGAGTTTTTTTCCGAGCTTCCTTTTTATAAACGGTTACAATTAGAAATACATAGTTTAGATTCCCATTATCTTTATGTTGAAATAATATTTTAAAACTTCTAAATATTTAAATATATCTGTAAATAATGTAACATGTCCCTGAAACGTTTGTCTAATAGAAATATATTTTGATTTTTTGATAAATGTATAAACAAAAGTTTTACTATATTAAAACCTATTATTATAGTGAAAAATAAAGAAAGAGGGGACGTTTCCAGATTTTACTCGATAGAGGGAGACTTTTTATAAAAAGATTACAAATATCTGGAGGCATATGGAGCTCGAATCATTTTCGTTTCATTTACGAAAGCAGATATCAATAGAAGTATTCTGATAAGGGAAGTGCTCTGGCGGGAGATTGTCTCGTCAACCCGTTTGTCATTAGAGGGGGGATCAGGCTATAATAGTTTCGATCTTTCGTTAAATTTTTACATAAGGAGAGTTGAAGAGAATATGCTATCGCGTCATACTACAGTATTTCATATCGTGGCTGTCATGCTGGCGATCGTTTTGATTTTGACCGGCTGTGGAACAGCAGGTGATAATGGACAGTCTGGGAAGAAGAACGAAAAGAAGTCCTCTGAAAGTACAGATTATTCTTCATCTGTGAAGGAAAATCCAATTGTGACCATTACGATGGAAAATGGTCAGAAAATCGTCCTTGAGTTGGACCCAAAGGTAGCTCCGAATACAGTGGCTAATTTTATTTCTTTAGTTGAGGATGGTTTTTATGATGGTCTCACCTTCCACCGTGTCATCCCTGGTTTTATGATCCAAGGAGGAGATCCGGAGGGAAATGGCTCAGGTGGACCGGAGTATTCCATTGAAGGGGAATTTTCCTCGAACGGTTTTGAAAATCCTCTGAAGCACGAACGCGGTGTGATTTCAATGGCACGGACGAGCGACCCGAATTCTGCGGGATCGCAATTTTTCATTATGGTAGAGGAAGCCTCGCAGCTCGATGGAGACTATGCGGCTTTTGGAAAAGTGATTGAGGGAATGGAAACAGTAGATGCGATCGTTTCAGTTGAGCGGGACAGTGCCGATAAGCCGTTAGAAGTTCAGAAGATGAAAAAGGTTGAAGTGGATACGAAGGGCTTTGACTACCCTGATCCAGTGATCCAAAAATAGAAAATGAAACGCTTAGTAAATAAAAACAGACCGATGCATCCTGATCGGTCTGTTTTTATTATAGGGATGGTAGCAAGGATGTTCGTGCGTATGATCATCAGAAGCAGGGGAAGGGAACTTTCCAGATATATTAAGGTTTTGCAACATAAAAAAGAGAATCCAAAAGCTTAAAATATGACCTTTTGGACAGCCTGCGCGTTTTAATAAATCAAATTTAAAAAATCCTGTTTCTCAATCTGACCGAAATAATGTTTGATATCCACGGATTGTAAACATTCTGCCAGTGCAGCTTTTTCGTAGCGGACACCCTTGAGCTTTTCTTCAATATCCGAGACATCACCCCAGCCGAAGAAATCTCCGTAAATCTTCGCGTTTTGGATGATCCCTTTTTCTATATCAAGACGAATGTCAATGGTTCCGGAGGTGAAGCGGTGGGAGTTTTGAATATTGAATTTTGGCGATTTACCGTAATTCCATTCCCATGTTTGATATTTGTTTTTTGAGATTTCGTGAATCTTTTCCCAGTCCGTTGCTGTTAACACATATTCCTTAATATCTCCGCTTTCTTCTGCAAAGACGCATTTGAGAATAAATCGACGGAATTCCTCCATAGTCATTGGCTGATGGATAAATTCTGAAATATTTCCAACTCGTGCACGAACCGATTTTACGCCTTTGGATTCAATTTTTTCTTTCTTCGGTTTTAAGGCCTTGCTGACATTGTCCAAATTTGAATGGAGCATCAGCGTTCCATGGGTATACATTCTGCCTCCGGTGGAATATTGTGCAGTCCCGGAAACCTTGCGTCCATCTATTTCAATATCATTCCTGCCCATTAATTCTGCATTCGCTCCCAGCTTGCACAAAGCATTAATTACCGGTCCGGTAAATTTTTTGAAATTGTCTTGAATGCTGTTTCCTTCATCTTTCGTAATAAAGCTATAATTGAGATTTCCTAAATCATGATATACCGCTCCGCCACCGGACATACGGCGAACCACAATGATTTTATTTTCATCCACATAATTCGTATTAATCTCTTCAATCGTATTCTGATTTCGGCCAATAATAATCGAAGGTGAGTTAATATAAAAAAGCAAATACGATTCATCAATATCTAAGTGGTTTAATATATACTCTTCAATCGCCAAATTGATTTGAGGATTATGAATCCCTTTATTATCAACAAATAACATCTTATTCCTCCTGTTCATATGAAACAGAGGGACGGTTCTCCTGTCTCCCTCATATATTCCAATCAAGCGACCGGCATCTGTACCT
>NZ_CAMLDX010000159.1 GCF_946478885.1 uncultured Bacillus sp.
CGACCGTTCGGTTAACAGCCGAATGCTCTACCACTGAGCTACTGCGGAATAATAAAAATGACTCAAAACGCATTTATCATAACCTATTTTATATCACATCCGCTACAAAGCCGCTCACTTGCCACCTGTAAGATCTGAGAAATATGGACATGACCTTGTTTCGACTCTTTATATTATATTGACGGTATACTAGAAAGTCAAGAATAAATCATAACAAATTACCTTCCTTTTAAAAGCATTTTATCTACAGATATTCTCTTAAAATAGATTTTTCTAAGAAATTGCACAAAGCCAAGCAACAGATTGTATCTTTAAATTCGCATGATATAAACATGACTTTTTCAATTATACGTTTGATTGTGCACTACTCACTCAGTTATGAGAGTCAATTTTCCCCGGCATCTTCCGCATACATATTTTTGCGTATCCAGTCTTCTCTTTCTTTTATATTCCTGACGGCACTCTATGCATAAGTAGGTTAGTTGCTTTTGCAGATTTCTTTTTTTTAATACTTCCGGGAGCGTTGAACAATACCTTGGTGCTCCTACCTGTTTAAGTAATATTTGAAAATCATGATCCCTGTGCCGGTAACCCCTTCCCTCCAAATGAAGATGATAATGACACAATTCATGCTTAATGATTCCGATTAATTCGCCTTTTCCCAGTTGTTCAAGATATTTTTTATTCATTTCAATATTATGATTTGTTAAGAGATAACGTCCGCCTGTTGTTCTTAATCGGGGATTAAATATCGCCTGATGGCGGAACGGTTTATGAAAGCACTTATCCGATATTTCTTCCACTAACTTTTGCAATTCATAATCATTCATATCTTTTTCCCTCTTTTCGCAACAAAACGAACAAGACAGCCTATAGCGGCATAGACTATTGTTACATCTGAAATGCATAAGTACCTTTGAAAAGTGAACATCGGCTAAAAAAACTACTGCGTCCTGTGGGGAGCGATGATGGGGGAAAACCCCGTAAGAATCCGACAAGTACAAGCCGAGCCTTATGTAACATGTTTTGCCATTCTTGGAAGATTAACCCGGCAAACAGAGACCGAGTGACTTTGTTCTAAGAAAAATCTGTTCCCGCAAGCGGGGATCTCGACCGGATAATACCTCTGTATCCTTATGTCTTCGCCTGCACTTGCATGTCCTATGTCGTGGGTCCGGACATCATTCTTAGTCTAACTAGAATATTTTCTTTATATTCTTATCCAAATTTTGGCCTACTGACGCACAAGGAGGTTTTTCATGTGCCAAACTGGCTCCAAAACCAAATAAGAAAAGCATTTTATGAAAAAAATCGTTATCAAGTTAAATTATTAAATCAGTGCTGGTTTTTTTATCGAAAAAACTTATTTTAATACAAATTCATTCATGCGTCCTACTGTCAATTTGACAATAGGACGCAGAGCAAATGCTTTTATAAAGGAGAGATATATGATTATTCTTTTACAGGGGACAGCATCGTCAGGGAAACCCTTCCTTTTTTGCTATCAATGGAATCTACCCAAACGGTTACAACGTCACCTACAGATACAATATCAAGCGGATGCTTGACATATTTACGGCTCAATTTTGAAATATGAACCAACCCGTCCTGCTTGACACCAATATCAACGAAGGCACCGAAGTCCACTACGTTGCGGACCGTCCCCTGCAGTTCCATCCCTTCCTTTAAATCCTCAAGCTTTAACACATCTTTTTTCAATAATGGCGCCGGCAATTCATCACGCGGATCCCTTTCAGGCTTCATCAATGCCTCTATAATATCCTTCAGTGTAAGTTCTCCAATATCCAGCATTTTCGCTGTATGGCTAATGTCGAGCGTTGATAAGACTTTTTTCAGTTCATCTGTGCCAAAAGCTGAAGAGGTAAAACCAAGGGATTGGAGGAGGCTTTTTACTGCATCATAGTTTTCCGGATGGATACCGGTTCGATCAAGCGGCTCTGTTCCATCTATCACTCTCAGGAACCCAATTGCCTGTTCATAGGTTTTCGCACCTAAACGGGGAATCTTTTTAAGCTGTGACCTTGATGTAAATTTCCCTTCCTCTTCCCTTTTCTTCACAATATTATTTGCAACTGTCTTTGATAAGCCTGAAACATATTGCAGCAGCGACGGAGACGCTGTATTTACGTTTACTCCAACCTGGTTGACGCCTGTTTCGACAACAAAAGCCAGGGATTCTGACAGTTTTTTTTGTGAAACGTCATGCTGGTACTGACCGACACCGACCGATTTAGGTTCAATTTTCACCAGTTCCGCTAAAGGATCCTGCAAACGGCGGGCGATGGAAACAGCACTTCTTTCTTCAACATGGAAATCCGGGAACTCTTCCCGTGCTATATCTGAGGCTGAATAGACACTGGCTCCCGCTTCATTCACGATAATATAGTAAATTTCCTCAGACAGCTCTTTCAGGACATCTGCTACAAATTGCTCTGTCTCCCTTGATGCCGTTCCATTACCGATAGCAACCATTTCGACCTTATATTTCTTGAGAATGGCAATCATTTTTGCCTTAGCTTCCTTAGCTTTGGAAACAGGAGGATGAGGATAAATCACGTCGATATCTAATACCTTACCTGTCTCATCGACCACTGCTAATTTACAGCCGGTTCGGTAAGCCGGATCCACACCGAGAACCACTTTTCCTTTTAACGGAGGTTGCAGCAGCAGGTTGCGCAGATTTTCCGAGAAGATATGGATTGCCTGTTCTTCTGCCTTCTCCGTTAGTTCATTATGTATTTCACGCTCTATCGATGGCTGAATAAGACGTTTATATCCGTCCTCAATTGCTTCAGAAACCACAGCCGCAGATGCTGAACCCGGATTTTTTATCCATTTTTTATTTAAATACTTCAGGATAAATTCCACATCCGGCTTAATCGTAACACGGAGAATTTCCTCCTTCACACCGCGATTTAAAGCCAGAATCCGGTGCGGAACAATTTTACTGACAGGTTCTTCATAAGCATAATACATTTCATAGACTTTTTTCTCGTCCTTATTAGAATCCTTGACAGCAGATTCAATGAGTCCTTTAGTTGTCGTTTCCCTTCGAATCCATTTTCTGCTTTCTGCCTCATCTGAGACCATTTCAGCAATAATATCCTTAGCCCCAGCAATAGCTTCTTCGATTGTAGTTACTCCCTTTTCCTCAGAAAGGTATTTACCTGCTTCATCCTCTATAGAACCGGGTACCGGGAAGGTTAACAACCATTCGGCCAAGGGTTCCAATCCCTTCTCCTTGGCAATCGTGGCCTTCGTACGGCGCTTTTGTTTGTATGGCCGGTATAAGTCTTCTACTTCTTGAAGCTTAGCCGCCTTCGTAATACTTTGTTCTAATTCAGGCGTCAGTTTTCCCTGCTCATCAATCAGACGGATAACCTCTTCTTTTCGCTGTTCCAAGTTTTGAATGTATTGCCATCTTTCCATAATATCTCGTATTTGAACTTCATCCAGCGCGTCCGTTTGTTCTTTACGGTAGCGCGCAATGAATGGCACTGTATTTCCTTCGTGAAGCATTGAGATTACATTTTTGACTTGTTTAACGGAAAGGGATTGTTCCGTAGCAATTAGTCGATATAATGATTCTTGTTTTTCCAGCACTTTTTCCAACCTAAATCCTCCAATGATTAGTATACTGTCTATTCTAACAAATTACCGCCGCGATTTCACTGCAGCAGATACCCTCCTGAAGTAATCATTTTCAAGCAAATAGCTCGGTCTTCTTTTTGAATCAAATCGCTTGAGAAGAAGCTTTTTTGCTTAAAATTTCACGCAGATACACAAATATTCCGCGTTCATATGCGCTACGTATCACCTTTGCCAATCGCTTCGACAATGAAACAATCCGAATATGGGCACAAAACAAACGCCACTATATACATAGAGGCGTTCGGAGGGTATTAAAATTCAATAAGGCCTAAACTAATCTGCAGGGCTTCATCGACTTTTTCCATCATTTCTTCATCAAGATGAGTGATTTTATCAGTCAAGCGCTGCTTATCAATTGTACGTATTTGTTCTAATAGAATTACTGAGTCTCGCTCAAAGCCGTAACGTTGCGCATCAATTTCAACATGAGTAGGCAGCTTTGCTTTTTGTATTTGTGCTGTAATCGCTGCAATAATTACTGTGGGACTAAACCGATTCCCAATGTCGTTCTGAATGACGAGTACAGGGCGCACCCCGCCTTGTTCTGAGCCAACAACTGGGGATAGATCCGCAAAATAAACGTCTCCACGTTTGACAATCAAAGGATTATCCTCCGCTTACTAGACGTTCAACTGTGTGTTCTGCCTCGTATTCAGCTTGAAATGCTTCAGATGCAATCGTCAAATTTATTTTGGCCATTTCCATATAGCCCCGTCGCATGGATTCAAGAATTTGTCTTTTCTTTCGTTCACGTAAATACATTTTCGTTGCCTGATAAATGCACTCGCTGCGATTAACATTTTCCTGTTTGGCAAAACCGTCTAATTCACTTAATATATGCTGCGGTAATGTTATCAAAATCTCTGTTGGAACACTGGACTCAGACACAAATATACACCTCCACCATCACTACACACCAATTCACTCTACCTTATTTCATGATACCATTATTTTTGTTTAGTGCAAAGA
>NZ_CAMLDX010000160.1 GCF_946478885.1 uncultured Bacillus sp.
GCTTTAAGGTCAGCAATTGAACCCTTTTCTGTTGCTCGCACTTCTAAAACCTGACCAGCCTCCATGTCTGTTATCGCCTTCTTTGTTTTTACAACTGGCATTGGGCAAGGTAAACCCTTAGCATCTAGTACAAAATCTGTTTTTAACAAATCCAATTTCAATGGACCCCCTGTCTATACGTGTTTATTATCATATTTTTCAGAAAACTACCCATGCGGGTATATATAAATGATTTTCATGATTTTTCCTTACATCACATCAACGGTGTGCAGTGTTTTGCTGAACTCTAACAAATATTGAACCCTTTTTGCCGTCATTTCTTTCAAATGACCATCCTCCCTTCGTTTCATATGCTTATTGTATTTTGCTGGGTATCAAAATGTTTTTACTAATACCCATATGGGTATATTATTAAAAATAAATGCTAATGTCAAACTAATTAACTCGGTGCAATCATAGTTGTTAAAATTAAAGCCGATTTTTTTGGCTTTTTATCATGAAATAAATGTCTGTACAAAAAAATCTTATAAAATATGTAAAGTGTCATTGACGTAAAGTATCCTTTACATTAAAATGAAATTAAGTAAAGGGTGCTTTACATTATAAGTTATTATGTATTGGAAGTAAGGAGGGTACAGTGGGTGAGAAATAGATTACCTGAATTAAGAAAAGAAAGGAAGATGTCACAAGATAAATTGGCAGAACTATTGGATGTCAGTAGACAAACTATCATTTCGATTGAAAAGGGAAAATACAACCCATCATTACCTTTAGCGTTAAAAATTGGTAGGATTTTTAAAATACCTATCGAAGAGATTTTTATCTTAGAGTAAAAGAATGGCAAAGGGGAGAAACGTTATGAAAATCAACTCGCAAAGAAACTTTTACCTTATTGGCTCATTGTTTATTTTCATTCTCATATCGAGGATTATCGTAGGCATAGGGGCTAATTCTTTAACCATTGTTGAAATATTGGCTTGGGGTACTTTGGCCTATTTAAGTTTCGCCGGAGGATTTTTATTCCCACAATTCAAAAACAAGGATGAAAGAAGTCAATTGATTAAACAAAAGGGGATGTATATTACAGGATGTGCATTACTGATTTATGTTGTGGCTTTCTTGGTTACTAATCAAATTTATTCCCTCAGTTTAAATGCGGTTCATGTAGTACAAATTTTTTTAAGCTTAACAATCATAACAATGATAACATCGTGGTTACTATTAGCAAAAAAATACTAAAAATATAATATGAAACATTCTATTTTTCGATAACTCAGAATGCTCCATATTATTAACCTTACTTTTACTGAAATCTCTTGTCATTTGATTAAGGATTTATAAAGCATCCAACGATTACTCCACTTCTTGTAACTCCAACAGTTTCCAGGCAAGGAATACATCAAAATTCCCTAACGAAACAGTACATGCACCCCAATCTAGCAAATCAGCAATTGGAGATTCATGATAAACAGATGCATGGAACTGGTGGGCCTGAAGTAAGCTTGATGCGTTCTAAAGGGGGGATAGTCCCGAAAATGCGGCTTTCTTTTGTTTATTAAAACACACTACGTACTAATCCCCCATCTATTCGTAACGCGGAACCATTAATGGCCGAGGAAAGAGGACTACTTAAGAAGGTGACAAGATGTGCAATTTCTTCTGGTCGAATAAGCCTTTGAATAATGGAGGTTGGTCGATTCTCTTTCATAAATCGCTTTTCAGCTTCCTCCATTGTCAATTTCTCATTAGGATAAAGGCTGTTCAACATCGTTTCCACTCCTTCTGTTAAAGTGGAACCAGGCATAACAGTATTGACAGTTACATTTGTTCCTTTAGTCAGCTCAGCTAGACTGCGGGAGAGCGAGAGCTGCATAGTTTTGGTCGCACTATAATGAGCCATTTCTTGAGATGGCATAATCGCTGCTTCGCTAGCGATAAAGATGACTCTGCCTTCTTTTTTTTGAATCATTTGTTTGAGGTACCGGCGTGTAAGTCGAACACCACTCATGATGTTCGTTTCAAACAGCTTAAACCAATCTTCATCAGGGATATCAAAATAGTCTATAGGCTCAAAAATTCCCAGATTGTTAATAAGAATGTCGATTTTAGAGTACTTCTCCATAACTTTTTGGCATCCTTGTTCGGTTCCTAGATCAGCTACTGCTGATTGAAGGATAGCATCAGGATATGTTGCTTGAATTTCTTTTATAGTTTGATTAACTTTTTCTTCATGACGTCCATTAATAAGTACAGTGGCACCTTCTGCCACTAATGACATGGCGATTGCTTTTCCAATTCCTGCTGTAGACCCAGTAACAAGTGCAGTTTTTCCTTTTAAATACAGATGCATGTAGGTTTTCCTCCCAGATTCGTGCTTTAAACCATTAATCTATATAGGAATGAATCATTACGTTTATATGGTTAATAGTATGGATCACTCCTCTTACTCTAAACAGAAAATTAGAGGAGCTGCTTCAAAAGGGTATGGACGAAAAAATACGTCATACCCTTTTGTATTTTATTAAAAGTCAAAATTGTCCGGATCTGGACCGACTCGATAATTCTGATTCAAGCCATCAATTCGCTCCATATCTTCTTTCGTTAATGTAAAATCAAACACGGTAGAGTTTTCAATAATTCGATGTTCTTTTGTAGACTTTGGAATAGTCACAACACCATTTTGCAAATCCCAACGTAAAATGACTTGCGCAATAGATTTGTCATACTTATTTGCGATCTCTTTCAGGACCGGATGATCGAGTAATTGACCTTGCATTAATGGTGACCATGCTTCTAACTGAATTCCATGTTTTTGGCAGAACGACTGAAGTTCTTTTTGAGTTAATCGCGGATGGTATTCTACTTGATTGACCATCGGCTTTATTTTAGCATCTTTCATTAAATCTTCTAAATGATGAATTTGAAAATTACTTACACCAATTGCTTTTACTCGGCCTTCTTTATAAAGCGTTTCTAACGCTCTCCAAGCATCCTTATATTTTCCCTCAACCGGCCAATGAATCAAATATAAATCTAAATAATCTAAGCCAAGTTTCTTTAAGCTTGTTTCATAAGCAGCAATCGTTGATTCATATCCTAAATCCGCGTTCCAAACCTTTGAAGTAACAAATAGCTCTTCTCTTGAAATACCTGCTTCTTTTAAACCTTCTTGGATCCCTTTGCCGACACCTTCTTCATTCTCATAAATCGCTGCTGTATCCACACTACGGTATCCGTGTTTAATAGCTGTTTTTACTGCGTTCACTAATTCAGGGCCTTCTTCGACTTTAAAAACTCCAATGCCAAACCAAGGCATTTTCACCCCATTATGCAAAGTTGTTGTATCTTGTAAATTTTTTACTACCATCTTTAAAACCTCCAAAATTCTATTATATTTTACTTACTTGATCTTTTCGTTCCAAAGCTCTGCTAAATCCAGTTAAGACTGCAGCCACTAAAACCATAAGTGCTCCAATCCAAGACATATGGATGAGTCCTATCGAGTCTGTAATAAGGCCGCCTAAATAGGAGTCAATCGCAATTCCGGCATTAAATGCAGCCATATTGATTGCCGATGCCACATCAATAAGAGGCAGTAATCCGACACTGATGAATTCAGTTGTTCCGATTGCCAAAGCACTAACTGCTAAAGCAAGCAATGCTAACGTGCTTTGCTTTTTACTTATAGCCATATTATCTCCTCCCTTTTTCTGTTATATAAGTGAAACCTTTCTTTTCGGTGAATAGTAAATTTTGAAAGAAAGTATAGTATGAATCAGCTGGCAAATGTTATTATGAGATATATCGATCGTAAAGAAAAGTACGCACTTTAAAGTAATATAGATACTTTTTTGTGCCTATAAGGAGGATAAGGATGCAAAAAAAGAAATACAATATTTCTGTTGAAGCGACATTAGAAGTCATCGGTGGAAAGTGGAAATGTGTGATTCTCTGCCATCTAACTCACGGAAAAAAACGAACAAGCGAATTAAAACGCCTCATGCCAAATATCACACAAAAAATGCTTACCCAACAGTTACGCGAGCTTGAAGAGGATGGTGTCATCAATCGAATCGTGCACAATCAAGTTCCACCAAAAGTAGAATACGAACTCAGTGAATATGGACGAAGCTTAGAAGCTATCCTAAATTCATTATGTGCATGGGGTGAGAAACATTTAACGAAAGTATATGGAGATAAATTTTCTGTTTTAGAAGATAGTGTGTTGAATGAACAGCTTAAGTAAGGAGATTCGGAGTTTGGATCTTCTAGGGATTATTTAGTTTGATGAGGGACTCTTTTCATCTATTTTTCATTTGGAGGGAATGAATAGATCTGATTTGTTACTCATTTCTTCCGATTCACTTAGAACGGACACAAATAACCGGACATTAATGGTAAAACAGCCGATTCCTTAAAAATAACAGGTGAAATCGGCTGTTTTATTTTTTCATTTCTTTAGCGTACAAAATTTCCGATTTGTCGGCAGGACCCCCTCAAAGAGAAAAAGGGCTAAAAGTGGAAAGTAATTCCATCGTGTGACCCTTTTTTACACCCTACTTTAGTATGCAAGAGTAGAATAGCTCTATTTTCATTGTTTACATGTTTTTAATGTAAAA
>NZ_CAMLDX010000161.1 GCF_946478885.1 uncultured Bacillus sp.
GGTCTTCAAAACCGCTTGTGACCAGCGTGCCTGGTCAGGTGGGTTCGATTCCCACGCAGTCCCGCCAAAAATATACATAACTCTACTGAAGTTGCTAAAATGATTGGCAGCTTTTTTGCGTTTATTCAAAAATGAAAGAGTTCTTTAAGACGATAGTAAACAAATACATATAAAATAGTGAGTGTTTAAGCAGACAACCCACGTCGAGTGAGTAGAGAAGTTCGTTATGAAAAAGTCTGCGATCAACTTTCAAATCATATAGAATCAGTCTTGATATGATAGAGCACAGTTGCTTCGACTATGCACTTTTCCCTACATGACTTCTGTGGAAAATAGTAGAATTATAATATGGATATTTCACAAGAAGGTATAAAAAAATATACCCACAGGTGATTATTTAAGAATATTTTATGGCTGAGGGTTGGCAAAAGCAGTGAATATTTGTTTGATACAGATAGAAGGTTGATTCAATAACATTTTGATTGCATAAAGAGGATAATAGTATATCTATAATAAGGCGGGTTAGCGTATGAATTAGTATATAACTTGGACATAAATATCTACTCAATAGGACTTTTGTTAATTATCTATTTTCACTTTTTAAGTCATGATGAAAAAGAATCCCTGCAATATAAGCTTTATATGAGGATGTTGCAAATTACGATAATAATGCTGGTGGCGGATATATTCAGTCGGTTTGATGGCAATTCCTATTTTAATATATTCGGTAATAAATCACTTTGGGAATTTCTTAGTTTTCCTGTTGAATGCTATCTTACCGTCATTATGGTTACTATATGTTCATTTCCAAGTGTTTCAGGTTGAGGGAAAAACGAGGCAATTGTTTTATCCTTTATTAGCTATTAATGGGGCAAATGTGGTAATGGTTATTTTATCGCAATTTTTTGACTGGTTTTACTATATTGACTTAGATAATATTTACCACCGCGGTCCTCTCTTTTTGCTTTCTGCTTCTATTACTATTGTGATGCTTCTTATCCCCTTTGTTATCATAATCGTTAATCATAAAAAAATTGAAAAGAAGCATTTTTTCTCTCTTGTGTTTTTTGCGGTTCCACCATTTGTGTGTATCTTTTTGCAAATTGCATTTTATGGAATATCACTAATGTTAAACAGTGTTGTGCTTTCTCTTTTGATTGTATTTTTAAATATTCAGAATCGCAGCCTCCACATTGATTATCTTACAGAAGCAAATAACCGCAAAAAACTTGAAATATACTTGAAGGAAAAAATCAGAAAATGCACTGAGGCTAAGACTTTTTCAGCAATTATGATAGATTTGAATGATTTTAAATCGATAAACGACACTTTCGGTCATGATATAGGGGACAGCGCATTGCAGACGTCTGTAAAATTGCTCAAAAGCTGTCTAAGATCAAATGATTTTATAGCTCGATATGGCGGGGATGAATTTTGTATTGTTCTAGATATATCAAGTAGGAATGAATTAGAAGAGATTGCTGGAAGAATTAATAGCTGTATAGAAAAATATAATGAATCCAGTGCCCCGCCTTATAAGCTTGGCTTCAGTATGGGCTACGCAGTCTATGATTACCATTCCTACATGAAAGCAGAGGAATTTCAAAAACAAATCGATAAATTGATGTATGAGAAAAGCAGATCTATAAACAAAAAAAAGAGTATGAGTTCTAACTAAACAACAAACCGCACGGTGAATTCACCGTGCGGTTTGTTGTTTAATAGGTTATTATCAAAGACATTTCATTCTATCGGTAAAGAAATCGTAATCGTCGTTCCTACATGAATTTTACTTTTTACATCGATGATTCCTTGATGACCTCCCACGATGTTTTTGACGATACTCATCCCAATGCCGCTGCCGTAAATATCACTTTCGGTACGATTTTCTCGGTAAAAGATATCGAAAATTCGCTTAAGGTTTTCTTCACTAATCCCAATCCCGTTATCCTCAAAGGAAAGAACACAGCGACCATTTTCCGTATTAGCTCGGCAGATAATGTTGATGTCGCTACCAGCCTTGGCGTATTTTATAGAATTGGCAAGAATATTGGTCAGGGCCCGGCTCATTCGCTTAGGATCAACAAATATTAATGGAAGATCTTCCTCATAATCTTTGGTGATCGTTAAATTTTGTTTTGTTGCTTTCTTGCAAACTATCTCAATGCTTTGGTCAATGAGAAAATCGGCAGGATACCATTCTTTTTCAAAGGGGAGTTCTTTGAACTGCAGGGAGGATAGCTCCGTTAGATCATTGATTAACTCCACGATTTGGTTGGTTTGAAGCAAGATAAGATCAATATATTCCTTTTGCTTGGTTACATCTACATTGTAACCTTTGATGACCTGTAAGTACCCCTTTACCTTCGTTAACGGTGTTTTTAAATCATGTGATAGGTGTAATATCAGTTCGGCCCGGGCTTGTTCTGACTCTTTTAATTGATCGAAGGTGTGCAGTAAATGTGCATTGCTCTGTGCCAATTCCTTCGTGCGTTCAGCAACCTTTTCTTCCAACACATCGGCTCGGTTTTTTAATTCTTCGATTAAATCCTGAATGGTTAAACTCATTTCATTGAAAGTGGTGGTTAGTTGGCCAATTTCATCCTTCGACTGAACCTGTATTTGATAACCATACGTTCCTGCTGCGTGTTCTCGGATCGTTGAAGTTAAATGGTTAATCGGTCTGGTCATTTTGGCGGAGAAATGATAGGTCAATAGTATCAATAATCCACTGGTGAATAGAAGAAACAGAAGCAGGCGGTATATAAAATTCTTTATTTGAATTGAAAACTGCTGATTGGCATGGTGAATAATGGGCTGTACAATATCACTTTCTGGAATACTAAAGTTTAGGATCCATTTTGTATTTGGAATTTCCGAAGCGAGAATATATTGACTTTCACCATTAGAATCCTTCCATACTTGAATCCTGCCGTTAGAAGATTGATTGGAATTTGCAATTTTAATTGGAGATTTACTGTTAAATTGTTTTTTATAACGGTCTTCATTTCCTGCTAGCAAGTTCCCGTTTTGATCCAAAATGAAAGCAAAGGCATTAGGCTCTTTAAAGGAAAGATTTTCAATTCTCGTGGTGATTCTTTTGATTGGGAAGTCTGCCCCAATTACTCCGCGAAAAGTGCCATTTGGTAAATAAACAGGTGCCATGGCTGTTATGACCCAGCCCCATTGTGTCACATCGTTATATTTGTTTGTCCATTGAATGGTTTTTTCTGGATTGTGTGCAGGGTCAGCCTTGTAGTAAAACTCATGCTCCTGGACATGTAAATCAGGAGGAAGTTTATTGTTGGCTATTTCAAATGGAGCATCAATCCCAGGATAGATAATCAATGCTGATTCTGAAAGAGTAAAGTAGACCGCTTTTAATGTGCTGTCATTTTTAACAGTTTGTTTTAATAAAGGTTCTAATAATTTTGCTCGCTGCAAATCTTTGTAAAGAGAATTTTCCTTGAAATTAGTCTGAGAACTAATGAAAATATTAGCGGAATCCTCCTGTTGATTAGTAGGCTCCCAATAATATCCCATTGGATCTTTGACAAGACGCAGTTCTGGTGAAGTAGATAAAGTATGCTGATCTTGTGAATAAAGATATTCCGCCTGACTCTTTAGAAGTAAGAGATTTTGTTCTACTTTTTCCATATCCTTTTGAATCAATGTTGATTCCTTTTCGAGATAGGCAAGACGTTGTGCGAGCGTATTTTCCATTGTTTTTTTAATGTCCTCATGGGTCAGCTGTCTGAAAATCAACTTTACCTCAACCACGCTATAGATTCCAAATACTAAAAAGGATATAAAGCATAGTAAAAGCATGATGGATAATATTTTTAAAAATAGGGATTTTTGAATAAATTTAATCAAGGACAAACTTGTAGCCAACTCCTCTTACGGTGACAATATACCTTGGGTCTAATGGATTGTCTTCAATTTTTTTCCGCAAACTGGAAATGTGAACAACCACCGTTCTTTTTTCACTCAATGTATCATATCCCCAAATTTTTTCGAGAATTTGTTCCGTGGTTAAAACTTGTGAGGGATGCTCGATAAAAAAGAGCAATAGATCAAATTCTTTTGAAGTTAAATGAATTTGTTGCCCATCACGGAACACATCCCGGGCTTTTCGATCCACTTTTACTTGATCAAAAATAACAAAGCGATTGTTTTTTTCTTTATTCTCTATGAGTCTATTTCTCCGTAAATGAGCTCGAACCCGTGCGATCAGTACACCAATGTTAAAAGGTTTTTCGATATAATCATCGGCTCCAATACTCAATCCGAGAATTTTATCGTTGTCATTGTTTTTGCAACTAAGGAAAACAATGGGATTGCTGATATGTAATCGGATCTTTTTACAAAGCTCAAACCCATCCATATCAGGAAGCATAATATCAAGCAGGATTAAGCCAGGTGAGTTTTTTTTGACTTTTTCAAGTGCTTCTTCACCACATGAAGAAATGGAATAAGGTAAGGCCTCTCGCTCGAAACATAAGGATAATAAATTTTGAATATCTTTATCGTCTTCGACTATTAAAATTTCATCCATTTTCAGTCCTCCTTAAATAAAAATTTGATAAAAGTATCTTTCACT
>NZ_CAMLDX010000162.1 GCF_946478885.1 uncultured Bacillus sp.
GAGAGTGATATAGATTCACTCTCTTAACCTTAATAATTTAGTTATTTACATTTGTTAAAAGTTCTTTCCAATTTGGAGGAAATCCAATATGGGAAAAGTCTATATAATCCTCGTATTCTGAGATAAGTACTTCTAAATCAGTGATAAATCGGTTGCCTTCTGTTTTATTTAATAACCTTTGAATAATATAAATAGCAGCAAATATATGCCAATTATCAAATTCATTTCTTTCTTTTTTAAATAATTTAGGAATAAAAGTTAACTTTTTATTGTATAGGCGGCCATAATGAGCACAAACGTTTCTGATATTTGATAATGTTTGAAGCCAGCTTTCAAGATAATAATGAGGCACGTTATAATAAACCTTCGCAATATGCTTTTTAACGTCCGCATTTAAATTTCTGTATAGTTTAGAAAGATATCCAAAAGATGTAATTTCAATTACCGCCCATATTGGAATAACTCCATCGTATTTTTTAAAATGGTGTTGAATAAACAGTTCACCCTTACGACTTTTATTAATCAATGAATCCAATTCTTTCATAGATTCTTGATGGAATTTTTCATTGATAAAATTTTCTTTATCTTTATAACCGAGTGGACCAAATTTATGAGCAACTTCATAGGAAATATGTGTCCTTAAAGCTATTTCAATGGTCTCCAATACTCCTAGAAGCAATAACCTTAGTCTCCTATCAAATTCATATAATGATAGCATTTTCTTAAATGAAGCACCCTGAATATATTGATTTTTGATAACAGGATCCTTCATGGTAAGACCATAAGCAGATAATCTGTAATAATTAACTCGTTGCAATATTTTTTCTGCGTATTCAGAATCCTCAATGTGTAAATTTCTACTTTTATATAGTTCTACTTGTTCTTTGTATGTTTTAGGAGGCTTTACTTTGAACTGGTCTTTTTCAGGATTCAATTTAAATTTCTCCTTAAATAAAATGACCCACCGTGGTCCGCATTGTTAAGAGGCGTGGTGGGTTCTGTTAATAGTATAATACATTTTATACCTGTTTTTGTCAAAGAATAAAGGCTTTAAAAAGAAAGTAGTAGGTTCATCTTTTGAAAAAAGGGCAAAAGAAGCCGGTTTATTAAATATTAAATTACTAGTTGAATATGGTTCGCCAAAAGTAAAAATTGCAAAAGAAATTGCAGTGGATCACAATATTGATTTAATAATCTGTGGGGCAACTGGGATGAATGCAGTTGAACATTTAATAATCGGCAGTGTTGCAGAACATATTATTCGTTATGCAAATTGTGACGTTTTAATAGTGTGCTCAAATGTTGAATAAAAATGTTTGCTGAATAGCCAATAAATAACCAAGGGATTGTTCTCTTGGTTTCTTGCTGTAAGTTGGAAAAATTAATTTTAGCGAAGTAAATTTTTCTTAAATAAGATTGATCATAATATATACTTGCAATTTATATATAAGTGTAATATTATATAAGTAAATAATTATATCTATGATTAATTATATTGTATAATATAATTGGTGTAGAAGGTGTAATCTTTGCAACAATTGGTCGTGGAAATAGATAAAACAGCAGCGATCTTAAAGTTATTAGGTGATAAGACACGCCTTACAATGGCTAAAATGCTAGATACGAATGATTATTGTGTATGTGAGTTTGTTGAAATATTTAAAGTAAGTCAACCTGCTATTAGTCAACACCTTCGTAAGTTGAAAGATGTTGGTTTGATTTGTGAAATGAGAAGAAGGCAATGGATTATTTATTCATTAAATAAAGATAGTGAATACTATCCTTTAGTTCATAGCTTATTACAAAATCTTCCTAAACAAGATTATAGACTACAAGAATTAAAGGAGCAGGGATTACGTATATCATGTGAATAATTAAGAGATGATATTGTGACTCCAGCAATATTAGTAACACTTATTTTTGTCAAATGGAAGCCAAAAGGCTTGTCAATCGGACCTAGAGGATCTTCTCTTTGATTATCTTTTGGGGAATAGATAAGCAAATGCTTATTTAATTACATATTGGAGGTTTTAACATGACTAAAGTAGAAATTTTCGACCCTGCTATGTGCTGTTCCACGGGAGTATGTGGACCAAGTGTGGATCCAGAATTAACAAGAGTGGCATCTGCCGTTTATTCATTAGAGCAAAAAGGCTTTCATATCAAACGTTATCAATTAACAAATGACCCTGATAAATTTGCAGAGAACAAGGAAATCAATCATGTTTTTATCGAAAAAGGGCCAAATGCTTTACCGATTGTCTTAGTTGATGATCAAATGGCGAAAGTTGGGAGCTATCCAACAAACGAAGAATTCGCCGAATGGTTTGGGGTAAAAGTGGAAGAGTTAAATGAAAAGCCGGTATCGCGGCGTTCAATCAGTTTAGAAGGACTATAATTTCCAAGGAAGGAGGAAGATATATGTACCCATTATTCACTCCAGAGCATGTACAAACTCAATTTTTATTTTTAACAGGAAAAGGCGGGGTAGGGAAAACTTCAACGGCCTGCGCAACTGCAGTTGCATTAGCTGACAGCGGCAAAAAGGTGCTACTGATTAGTACAGATCCTGCTTCCAACCTACAAGATGTATTTGGCCTAGAGTTAACCAGCACACCGAGAGCTGTTCCGGCTGTTGGAAATTTATACGTTAGTAATATAGACCCGGAAGAATCAGCAAAAGCATATCGTGAAAATGTTGTTGGACCATACCGTGATAAGTTTCCTGAAGCAGTGGTGGCAACAATGGAGGAACAATTATCAGGAGCTTGTACAGTAGAGATTGCAGCATTTGATGAATTTACCAATTTTCTTACTAATAATGGAATTGTAAGTCAGTATGACCATATTATTTTCGATACAGCACCAACAGGCCATACATTACGACTTTTACAACTACCGACTGCTTGGAATGGATTTTTAGAAGAAAGTACACACGGAGCATCCTGCTTAGGACCATTATCTGGATTAGCAGATAAAAAGGAACTGTATTCCAAAGCCGTATCTGCACTTTCAGATCCGAAAAAAACAACTTTAATTCTTGTAACAAGACCAGAGGGTTCAGCTCTTTTAGAAGCGGACAGCGCTTCAAAAGAACTGAAAGAGATCGGAATTAAAAACCAAATCCTTATTATTAATGGTCTCCTTCAGAACTTTAACGAAGATGATGAAGTTTCATCAGCTTTTTATCATCGGCAAAGAGGTGCATTAAAGCAGATACCGGACAATTTACAAAAGAATACTATACATTCTCTTCCATTTGTTCCTTATTCCTTAACAGGTATAGAAAATTTGCGAAATTTATTTAAATCAGATGATGACATTTCAACAACTAAGCTACATATTGAAAATCTCTCTCTTGAACTTCAAGAGCTAAAAAACGTGGTTGATGACTTTTCATCAAATGGTACAAAGTTAATCTTTACTATGGGGAAAGGCGGTGTAGGAAAAACAACGGTTGCATCGGCCATTGCAGTCGGTTTGGTTGAAAAAGGACATCGGGTTCATTTGACAACAACCGATCCAGCAGCACATTTAGATTATCAGTTTCACAACGAAAATCTAAACGAAAAGTTAACCATTAGCCGTATTGATCCAAAAGTAGAAGTTGAAAAATACAAAGCTGAAGTAATAGCAAAGTCAAGTAAGGACTTAGATGAAGCAGGTCTTGCTTATTTAAAAGAGGATTTAGAATCACCATGTACAGAAGAAATTGCTATTTTCCAAGCCTTTGCGGAAGTGGTAGCAAAAGCGGAAAATCAAATTGTCGTTGTTGATACGGCACCAACAGGCCATACCTTGCTATTATTAGATGCTTCTCAGTCTTACAGTAAAGAAATTGAAAGATCAACTGGGGAAGTTCCAGAAAGTGCTAAAAAACTTCTGCCGCGTATACGAAATCCAAAAGAAACAACTGTTGTCATTGTAACGCTTGCAGAAGCAACCCCTGTTTTAGAAGCATCCCGATTACAAGATGATCTTAGACGAGCAGGGATTGACCCAAAATGGTGGGTGATCAATCAAAGTCTATATGCTGCAAATACAAACGATCCTATATTAAAAGGAAAAGCTTTGGCAGAACAGGAATGGATAAAAGAAGTGAATGAAAATAGGGCTAATAAGTGTGCCCTTATTCCTTGGTTCTCTGAAGAAAAAGTTGGATATGATAAACTAAAAGATTTTATTCGATAATATCACTAGTACACTATTATTTTAGTACATCGCGTACTTTTTTTAACGTAAAGAAATGCTCGTTTAGTTGACCCACCAAAAATCATGTTTCACATTAAAAATAAACGATCTCAGGAGGAAAATTAAATGAAAATTACAGATGAAGCAAAACAACTATTAGAAGGCTTTTTAACTGAAAAAGGTACAGATGGGATCCGTCTTTCCACTACAGCAGGATGCTGCGGACCACAATTTGTTATCTCATTGGATGTACCACAGGAATCTGATAAGATTGAAACCATAAATGGAATTAAAGTAGCATTTGAATCTGAAATAACAGGAACGGAAGGATTAACTTTAGACAAAGAAGAAGAACGAAATGGACTAGTGTTAATAGGTGGCAACAGCTGCTGTTAGCTAATAG
>NZ_CAMLDX010000163.1 GCF_946478885.1 uncultured Bacillus sp.
AATAAAAGCCGCACCAGTAATAAAACACCGTGCGGCACATGTTCCTATTAGGAGTATCAGGTTTTATCTCTCGAGGTGAAATCAATAGTTCTATTTTCCATGAAGGATTGAGAGCGAACTAAACATATCATTTTATTCTTTCAAGTTGTTTCTTAACTCCTGCGCTTCATCCGGTTGAACCGATTTATCCAAAAAGAAACCTATAACAACCAAAAAAGCAATGGGAATCAAAAAATTGAGAATATAAATTAATGTCAAACTTCACACCTCCATTAATTGAAAATCACTTTCGCTTTTTCCAACACGAACGCCTGATTAACCTCCTTTTAAAGGAATATTGTTTAGACTAAAGAATGTATTTATCTGAATTTTCAGAAATACATTCTAATCATACCATAATCATCGCACTAAACCAATTTTTTGTTCATAAAAATTTCATAATTTTATTTCTTTTTCCTCTTTACATAAAATGTTTGTTTGATAAATAAAATTCTTGATAAGTTGTGCTCGTTTTATCGGCTAGCATTTTTTCTTCAAATCTACTTATTTTCTTTCTTGAACAAATTGACAGAGACACAATATATGATATATTGAGATAGTGATTACTTTAATACATAAAAGCGTTTAACTAAAATAGTCTCCTGAATTTATTATTTAGCAGCACTGTGAAATAGATATTTATGAATAGTAAGGTGTGAGCAGCGTGAATGAAAATCATAATTTGAAGAGAGGTTTAAAGCCAAGGCATGTTCAATTTATCGCCTTAGCAGGAATGATTGGGACGGGGATTTTTAAAGGAAGCTCAGATACATTAAATATGGCCGGACCTAGTGTAATTATCGCTTATATAATCGGCGGTCTGCTGTTATTTATTGTTATGGCTGCATTAGGCGAGATGGCTGCGGTTTATCCGAATTTAAATGTACAGCATTTGATCCATAAAGCCTTCGGATTTCAGGCATCTTTTATAATGGGCTGGCTTTATTGGATTAACTGGATGGTCGTAACAGTCGTAGAATTAATCGCTGCCGGTAGTTTTTTACAGTACTGGTTTTCTGAGGTGCCGTTGTGGTATTTAAGTATTCTTTGTGCAGCGATAATCATCGGGATTAACTTATTTGAGGTTAAAAACTATGGAGAATTGGAATTTTGGTTTGCCGGCATTAAAATATTCACTTTAATAGCCTTCATTCTTTTGGGTGCATTCATTCTTACCGGAAGCTTTCCTAGTACTTCATCAGCATCTATTTCAAATTATACAGCCTACGGCGGATTTTTTCCTAATGGAATTGGCGGGATTTTGAGTGCCTTTTTGGTGGTTATGTTTTCATACGGCGGTGCTGAATTAATCGGTGTTGCTGTTACGGAGACAAAAGACAGCCAGACGGTGATTCCAAAGATCATTAAAAGTACGGTTCTGCGTGTAATCCTATTCTATATTCTGCCAATCCTGATTATTTGCGGGATCATCCCGTGGAATCAAGTAGGCTCACATGATAGTCCTTTTGTACAGGTTTTCACCCTGTCCGGTATACCTGCTGCAGCACATATCATGAATTTTGTGTTGCTCACTGCTGTACTGTCGGCTGCCAACTCCGGTATCTATGCAACATCTCGGACATTATATACGATGGCGCATAATAAAGTAGCTCCGAAGCTGTTCAGGCGTACAACGAAAAAGGGGATTCCACTAAATGGAATCATGTTATCCACATTATTTATTTTATGCGGCGTATTTTTCGCTTATATGACTCCTGAACAAGTCATCGGCTACCTAATGACCATTCCTGGCTTTACTGTATTAGTTATTTGGATAGGTATCTGTTTTGCCCAACTGAAGCTTCGCCCGCAATATGCCAGCAAACCGAGTTTCCAGATTAAAGGATTTCCATACACGACCATCTTTGGCGCTTTGTCCTTGATTGGAATCTTCGTTGCCTTTATCTTTAATAAAAATAATCTCATTGGTACTATCGTGTGTCTTAGTACACTGGCCATCCTAACTATTCTTTCATTAATTGTAAAAAAAGAACAGGCTGCTGTTCAAAATCCATCGATAGCATCAAATTAAGAGACTGTCCCATACGGTGTCAGGCATTCACCATTGATCTATATCCAGTGCAGATTTATGCAGGGTGATATAGATACTGAATGGTAATGCTTAACACCTTTGCTTTTGGGACAGTCTTTTTTATCTGTTTATTCAATGACAATCTTAAATAAATGAATACTGCCACAGTCTCGATAGGATTTGCAGTGCTGTCAGCACAATACCGATGGCAAATCCGCATACTGCTCCATTTACCCGAATCCATTGAAGATCCTTTCCTATATTGTTTTCTACCATATCAATCAGGGTTTCATTGTCCAGTTTATCTAGATTCTCTTGTACAAGAAGTCCAATTTGATCATGATTATTTTTAATAAGAATCGCAATTTGCTGCTGAATCCATTGATCAAGGGATTCTTTTTTATCCTTCAGTTTATTTAATAAATGAAGCAGCAAAGGTACGATATATTGTTCATAGAATCCATCTTCTTCTACAAGCTGAATAGCATTAAGCTTTAGCTGGTTTAAGCTGTCGGAAATCGTCTGATCGGGCTCCCACTTTGCAATCAGGCTGGATTTCCACTTTTCAACTTTTTCTAGCAATTTTTTGTTATCTTTGATTCCCTTGATTTCGTTCTGAATATACTCAAGTAGTGCCTCGCGGTTCGGGTCGCCTTCCTGCTTCAAACCCTTTAAGATATTTATTAACAGGTTTTGGATAATTCCCCCCAGTTTTTCCTCATTTAAAATACTTTGAATCGATTTTAAAGCAAATTGAAGAAAACCATCTACTTCAATCTTGTTTAATACATTCATGGAAACCAATCCAAGCTTAAAGGCTGTCTGATCAAGCTTTAGCCATGCTTCCGCTTTATCCAGGACATGATTCAACGCCTTTTGATCTACCTCTTCATTCAATAATGTATCGCTGATAAGTTCTAGAAACCTCCCCATTTCAACCCGAGACAAAGTAGCAAGAAGCTGTTTCTTCACATAAGGAGTCACTCTTTCAACATCTATGTATTCGACTAATTCCTTAACCAGCTTTATGGAGGTTTTCTTTACATACTCTGAACCGATTTCTTTTCCCATACTATTTAACAGCTTTTCAGAAAAACGAATCCCTTTCACTTTCTCTTGAATACTTTCCTTTGAAAGCCAATCCGTTTTAATCACCTTTACGATTGCATGGGTCATTCTTTTTCGATTATTAGGCAATAAAGCGGTATGTGGGATTTTGATTCCGAGCGGATGACGAAATAAAGCTGTGACGGCAAACCAATCGGCTAGTCCCCCGACAAGCCCCGCCTCAAATCCTCCATGTAATAATTCGACCCAAGTATGGCCTTGAAATGGTGCAGATACAATAAAGCCTGCCCCCATAAGCATAAGCGAATATTTGGCTATTTTCCTTGTTCCTTTTGATTTTTCCGATTTCATGTTCCTCACCCTTACATATAACTACGATATAGCTTATACTTGCACAGCTATTGGCTGTTACCATCATAAGTATATCAGTCTGAAAAAAAATTTCATTAAATTTGAACAGATAAATATTCACATTTTTTTACCATATCATATCTTTCCGTTAGTTCTCAATATTTCATTAGGTAAGGCGAAAGTCTATCCCGGAATTTTCCTAAACGTCCCAAATAAAGAATACTCCTGCGATTCTACTGCACTCTCTCCTCTCATATAGGTTTAAGCTGAACATATATTTCGGATACTTTTCATAAAATGGACAAGACGGGAAACGAGGAGGAACAGAATATGGGACAAAAAATCAGTTTAGTCAAGTTTGCTTTCAATAAAACATGAAGGCTCTGTTTACTTTTTGTTGTTTGCTCACCGGGGCCATTTTACAAGGTTTATCTATGTCCCTGTTCCTGTTTCCCCACTCCATTCCTTCCGGCGGTGCCGCTGGCTTAGCCATTTTATTCAATCATTGGTTTCATTTATCACTCGGCTTTTCCTTATGGCTTGCCAATTCGATCTTTTTACTTTTTGCGCTCCGGTTTTTCGGATTCATTTGGACGATCCGAACAATTTTTTCTGTTGCTGTAACGTCGACAACAGTATCTATCATGACATCACTACCACTGCCTCATATACATATGTTGTTTGATCTCCTAGCTGGAAGCTTCATGTTCGGCATCGGTGTCGGATTGTTAATTCGTTCAGGTGCTTCAAGCGGCGGGATGGTCATCCCGGCGCTGATGATCTCCTCCTATAAAAAGTGGAGCCCTGGTAAAGTGATGATGGTCATCAATATGCTAATCTTCCTCCTGACGGCTCTTGTCATCGATTATAAAATCGTTGTATTTGCCATCATCTGTCAGTTTATCTCGACCAATATTATTGATTTTATTTATACCTTTAAATTTCACCGAGTTAATCTTTTATCCGCCAATTGGCGTAAAAAATAAGAAGATCCTGTTAAGAGAGCATTCCTATTAAAAGGATTTTCGGGGACTTGAACAAAAAGAGCCCTCTTGGTATGATGCGGGG
>NZ_CAMLDX010000164.1 GCF_946478885.1 uncultured Bacillus sp.
TTGCTTCATCACCGCCGGTTGGGAATTACACCCAGCCCCGAAGGATTATTTAATTAATATAATAGTATCACTATCATAAATCACTCGCAATGATTAATTTCTATTTCTTTTGAAAAAAAGATCCAGATCTTTTTTTCTTACAATTGATGACTAATGATCCGAATACATATAGATTACAATCAACAGAGCAAATAATTGGATTCTCTCTTTTATTTCAGTGCTTTCAGGAAATGACAGAATTGGCGTATTTGGATCAGCAAATCTCTTTCCCCATTCTACCGGCATAACACCTGACTGAATCCGGCCCAGTTCCTTCTTTTCAATTGTTTCAAATGAAAAACATGCAGGTATCCCATTTTTTTTGAGGATGACTGAGACATCTTCCAAAAAAAATTCCTTCCGTTTTCTCGTTCGTTCTATATAAATCGTATACAGCAGCACATTATCAGCGGTGAATATTTCCAGCCGTTCCTTGTGCAGCTGATACAGATACAACTGCTGCTTCTGCTGATCATAAAGACTAAATGTTCTATTGAAAAATCGATCAATAAAAAAAGGGACGAACCAGCGTAACAGAAAAAAAGAATGATCGCGCAGTTCTCCTATTTTAACCCCGAAAGGATTAAAAAGAAGAATTCTTAATGAAGGGGCTGGTAAAAAGGCCAACAATATGTCTGATTCCACTAAAAGATGAGAATCCTCCACCTTATTTTCTATAGTAGCCTTGTGAGCAGAAAATGACCGCCTTCTATTTAGTAAATATCCTTGATAGCAATATAAGCTATAAATTAGGAACGGAATAACCAAAATCAGGAGCTGAAAGTATTGTGCGACTACGATTGAATAGAAGAGAATTAAGATTGGAGGAATCAAAGCAGCCAAACCAGCGTTTAAAGAGGTCGCTGCCCGTTGCTCATAATATTGCCGGATATTCATTTTCCGCTCTCCTTGTTTAAAATCAGCAAACTTATCCAGATTACTGCCATCGTTACATTCTATTACACATCTTAACGAAATATGAAGGAGAGAAACGAAAAATGAGATTGACTCCATCAAGACAATCTCATTGTGAAACAACCTTTATTTCTTATCGAATAATACGGAAAACAAAAGGAATTCGATAAGCATCTCCTTCATATGCCTTTATTGCTGCAATAATCGTAAAAACAAATACGTAGATTCCAACAAGCCAGATGGTAATAATTCCAACAAGAACAAGCATTAATACGATACTGACGAGCGTGTAGACCGAATAAGAAATTAAGAAGTTAAAGTACTCTCTACCATGATAATCAATTAAAGGCGATTCATCTTTCTTTAGCAGCCAAATGATAAGCGGACCAATAAAGACAGTGAAAAAACTCAAGACGTAGATCATGCATGCGAATAAACGCTCATCCTTTGAAGCCATTAACGACTCCTCCTTTGAAAAATCATTGTATTCCATTTAATATTCTCCTCCCGCATTACTTTCTTACCATATGTACGATTATCGTATAAAAAGGATTCAATTTTTTCTCCCTTCCCGCCATAAATGATTGAAACCCGTTAAAAATAATACCTACACAAATTCCTAAGCATTTGCCAAGATCTTTTTCTAACCAATCTGTCTATTTGGCATACAATATTACAACAGTTGTATGTTTGACTCTGCAAAATAGATTTAATGAGGTTAATTCACCATGAATAAAATATTATTAAAAAATGCCTTTATTCATCCTATTACACGAGGCTGCTTTTTTGGAGATGTTTTGGTTGGCAATGGAATGATTTTAGATATTGGCTTCACATTGACTGCTGATATGAAAACAAATGTATTGGATTGTGCAGGACTATATCTGTTTCCTGGTTTTATCGATGTTCATACGCATTTAGGTTTGTATAATGAGGGGATTGGCTGGGCAGGAACTGATGCAAATGAGACAACCGAGTCCGTCACTCCTCATGTTCGAGCCATGGATGGGGTATATCCCCTTGATCCGGCCTTTTTAGAAGCTGTGAAAGCCGGAATTACAACGGTGAATATTTTGCCTGGCAGTTCAAATATCATCGGTGGTACAACTTCTGTTATCAAAACTTACGGCAGCAATATTCGAAAGATGATCGTAAAAGAAACATCGGGCTTGAAAATTGCATTAGGGGAAAATCCAAAACATTTTCATAGCTTTGACAGTAAAAATTCGTTAACCCGAATGGGAATAATGGGAAAATTGCGGGAAATTTTCTATAATGTTCAATATGGTAAAGATTCACAATCATTTCGGATGGCTCCTATCTTAAAAGCACTAAAAAGGGAAATTCCCGTCCGAATTCACGCACACCGTGCAGATGATATTTTATCAGCTATCCGTTTTGCCGAAGAATTTCATCTCGATCTCAGAATTGAACATTGTACAGAGGGGCATTTAATTTCAAACGAATTGGCTGAATACAATAGAATTTTAAAGGTCGCTGTCGGTCCCACCCTTACCCGCCGTTCAAAAAATGAATTAAAAAATAAAAGCTGGCTGACATACCAGGAATTAAGCAAAAAAAATATCGAGGTTTCCATTACCACTGATCACCCTTATATCCCTATCCAATATTTAAATATATGTGCTGCCATTGCAGTACGTGAAGGTTTATCAGAGGAACAGGCTTTAAGAGGTTTGACGATTTTGCCTGCAAGAAATTTAGGTTTAGAGCACCGAATTGGGAGCATCGATATAGGGAAGGATGCTGACCTTGTTCTTTGGTCACACCATCCGTTTCATTTTATGGCAAAGCCTGCATGGACGATGATTAATGGCGAATTTGCAAACGAAACAAACAAAAAGGCGCATGATAATTTGTCATAAATTAGCCAAATATTAACGAAAATTTAATCTAAACACCTATTTTCAATTTAAAATTTTTTTAGTAATATTCAAGAGTGAGGTCCATTTAGATTCGCATGGATAAAAGAGAAAATAACAACGGTTTTATCACTACATGACAATGATTTTAAAATATTAAATCTTTATGGTATAGGGAAGGCAAATGGTGCGCCACCAGTCAAACTGGTTCTAGTGGGTTCGATTCCCACCCCGAAATTTTTTAGTAACATGATAAAAAATTTCGAGGGTGGGTCTTTTCATCTATTGCACGGGGAAGGACTGCCCTCAGGTTCGGAGGGAACTAACCATGCTGAAAAAGCGAGAACTGCACGAATGTCATGAATTGTTTGACTTAATGACGCACCCTGATGTCTTTCCTTTTGTGCGTCATAAAACAACATCCTATGAAGAATTTTTATTTATTACAAAGCAGATGTTAGAAGCTGAGGAACGCGGCGAGCTCATCTCCCGAACGATTCTCGATGAATGGAGTTCACCGATCGGTACGATCAGTTTATATGACATTCAAGAAAACAAGGGGTTTTTAGGTACTTGGCTTGGTAAGCCCTACCACGGAAAGGGCTATAACCAACAGGCAAAGGATGCTTTTTTTAAGGAACTATTTTATGAATTAGGAATTGAAACCATCCTGATGCGCATCCGCAACGTGAATATCCGATCCCAAAAAGCTGCACATAAGCTCCCCTATATTATTGATGCAAGTCAATCACGGCAATCCTTGTACGAACAATTAAACTCTGGTGAGGATCGCTATCATTTGTATGAGATTCCAAAGGATCTTTATACAATGCATGTGTTAAGAAACAACAATGAGGACACATCACAAAAATTAGAAGCTTAATTTTGTCTATCTTCAGCCTAAAAAAGGGCTACTCCTGATTGCTTATGTCCGGAAGCTGTTCTTACTGCAGACTTCTGGACATAATGCCGATTGCGACATTCGCACCTGTTCATCCAGATACAATAAAAAAGTCTATATAGCCCCCCTCCATTGAAAAATATCGCACTGTTCATTCCATATTGAATAAAATAAGAATGAGCGAATTGATGACTACACCTCCCATTTCATGAAATAGTTCAGATGAAAGGATGTATATCCAATGTTTCCCTGGAATTCATTTCCTTTTGATAAAGATATGCAAAGTAAAATAAGTCAAATGAAGCCGGAAGAAATCAATCAATATGTACAAGATATTATGGAGAAAATGGGAAAAATGTTTCATCCTGCTGCACAGCGGTATATGGATCCTAAGCATTTCCATTTTGATCACGGAGAACCACTTTTTCCAACAACTGCTAAAAGTTCAGCTCTCCAATATGCTGTTTTTGAAACACATGACTTCGTTTTTGTACGAATTTATATTGAGCAGGAAGAATGGCTGAAACAGCTAAAACTATATCATACCTCCCATCTCCTAATCCTGGAACATATCCCTGCAACAGGTGAAAAACTTTCGATTCCCCTCCCTGCACTTGTCAAGAGAAAAGGTACAACCGCTCAATATAAAGAGCAAACGCTAGAAGTAAAAATTCCAAAGAATATTGATATGCAGTTTTCGGAGATCGATATTATCGAAAGATAGTTCGAACTGAACTGGCGACTATCTGTATCAGAACAAAATCGCTAACGCGACTTAATCACGACCCAAGTGTTGATTATTCACTT
>NZ_CAMLDX010000165.1 GCF_946478885.1 uncultured Bacillus sp.
TAAATCACTTTAAAATTCCCCTTAACAGTATTTCAAGTCAGCCCGCTGAATCCTACTATTTTTTTGACAACTCCCGGAACAGTTTTGAGGGAAACATTAATTTGATCCCAAATTCTAGCATGAAAAAATAGACATTGCCACATATATTTCTATGATGAATATGTGATTTGCATCCTGTTAATACTATTCGACAGTATAGTATAATAGAGGTAGAAAGTCATATTATTTGTGATTCTATTTTCTGCTTCTTATTTATTAGAACCATGAGCTTCCTATAATGGAGGAGCAGCAAAATTGAGTCGAACAGGGGGGAAACATTTCAATGGAAGAGGCAGCTAAATTTAGGACTGTCTGCGGTTACTGTGGTACCGGCTGCGGACTACTTGTCGAGGTCGAGGATAATAAAATTATTCGTATCCGCGGTGACAAGGACGCGCCTGTTAATAAAGGACAAACATGTGTGAAAGGTTCTTTTGCTTATGAATATGTTCATGCTGCAAGCAGACTAACAGTACCGCTGATTCGTAAAGCCGGACGGTTAGTGGAAACAACTTGGGATGAAGCATATCATTTTATTGCCGATAAACTGAAGAACATTAAGGCTGAGTTCGGTCCTGAAGCAATCACAGCTTTTGCTACGGCAAGAAGCACTAACGAAGTCAACTATGTGACACAAAAATTCATGCGGGCTTGTATAGGAAGCAATAATATTGATGGTTGTAACCGAACGTGACACGCTCCAAGCGTTGCCGGTCTGGCAACTATATTTGGTAGCGGTTCTCCAACAAACACGCTGGATGATTTTGACCGTGCGGATGTTCTGCTGTTAATAGGCTCTAATACGACAGAAGCCCACCCAATCATTGCTAATCGAATTAAAAAGGCTGTAAAATCGGGGTTAAAAATGATTGTTGTTGATCCCCGGAAAATTGATATGGTAAAAAGCGCGCATCGCCATCTGCAAATTCAGGTAGGTTCTGATATAGCGCTGATGAATTCCATGATACATGTTATTATCCATGAAGGGTTATATAATCCAGCTTTTATTAAAAAATATACAGATGACTTTGACCGGTTAAAAAAACAAGTTGAGAAATATACACCGCAATATGCAGCGGAAATTACAGGTCTGTCTCCTCAGGATATCATTGACACAGCAAGAGAATATGCTACAGCTGATAAGGCCATGATTGCCTATACGCTGGGAATTACCGAGCATCATTGCGGTGTCAACAATGTATTTGATGTAGCCAATCTGGCGCTGTTAACCGGACATATTGGCCGTGAAGGCTGCGGTGTCATGCCGCTCCGCGGACAAAATAATGTTCAGGGAGCTGGCGATATGGGCTGCCTGCCAAACCAACTTCCAGGGGCTGTGGGTCTGACAAATCAAGAATACCGTGCCCGTTTTGAAAAGGCATGGAGTGTAAAAATCAATCCTATTTCCGGTGATACTCAGACAAGAGCGTTTGAAAAAATGGAACACGGAGCTGTCAAGGCACTTTATTGTATTGGCGAAAACCCACTTATGGCTGATGTGCATATGAACCACACAAGAAAGCTGCTTGAAAAGCTCGACCTGCTAATTGTCCAAGATATATTCCTGACAGAAACTGCTCAATTGGCCGATGTTGTACTGCCTGCCAGATCATGGGGTGAAGTGGACGGCACTTATACCAATACGGATCGCCGCGTTCAACGTGTTCGTAAAGCTGTTGAAGCACATCCGAACACAAAGGATGACTGGAGGATTCTGTGTGAGCTTTCAACAAAAATGGGCTATCCAATGAGCTACCATAACAGTGAAGAAATTTGGGATGAAATGCGCTCCCTTGCATGGGAAATGTACGGCGGTATGTCCTATGCAAGATTGGATAAAGAATACAGTTTGCATTATCCTTGTCCAGATGAATCGCACCCAGGAACGTTCATTCTACACGAACGCTTCCATCGTAGCGAAGAAATCAGCAAACCATCTGCGTTTGTGCCCGTTTCATATACAGAGCCGCTTGAAATGCCTGACGAAGAGTATCCTTTCATATTGACCACTGGAAGACGTTATGAATCCTATAACACTCATACGCAAACCAAGCATTATGCAAGTGGAGTTAAATTAAAACAAACAGAAGAAACTGTCGATATGCACCCTGTTGATGCTGCTAAGCTTGGTGTTGATTCAGGGGAAGTTGTACAAGTATCATCACGAAGAGGCTCTGTACATGTAAAAGTGAAAGTAACTGAGCAGGTTGCACCTGGACTTGTATTTATGAGCTTTCACTTCAGCGATGTTCCAACAAATAGGTTAACAATAAATGAATATGACCCGATCTCGGGAACTGCCGAATTTAAAGCATGCGCTGTGAAAATCACACCATTAGCCTCTGCAGTCAAATAAAATGAATAAAGCTGTCTCACAATAGATATTGTATCTACTGAGACAGCTTTTTGCTTTGAGCATGTATTCGTAAGTAGTGCTGGCCTGATTTTTACACACGCTTATGTCATAATAAGAACTATCGATTTGAATCAAATTGTATGTGAAGGAGAATGATGATGGCTTATCTTTTACAGGTTGATTTTCCTATGCAGGGACCCTTTGGCGACGAAATGTCTGCCGCATATGCAGATCTAGCAAAAAGCATTTCCCAGGAAGAAGGCTTCATTTGGAAAATTTGGACAGAGAACCAGGAAACAAATGAAGGCGGTGGTATTTACCTATTTCAAACAAAAGAATCGGCTGAAACCTACATGGACATGCATACAAAAAGACTTGCCAGCTTTGGCATTACCGGTATTCACGCCAAGATCTTTGCCATTAATGAAAAGTTGACAGCGATCACGAAGGGACCGCTAGTGTAATGAGAGCTGTAAACCCGTAGAGCACGGGTTTATGGCTTTTTTTAGCAGAAAAAATACAAGGAAGCTATCGCGATTTTCCCTTTTTCCTACATAAAAAATTTCACCTCACCCATACTAAGTAGGAGGTGAATAGATTGAAGCTATCATGGGTCTTAGGAGTTTTATTGCTAGTCCAGCAACCGCCGCCTGCTTCGGAGCAGATGCCAAATCATTTAACAATTCATAACAACAGGCAGCCAATCATGACGCTGGAGCGTTCTGATTTAGCCATCCCCCTTCCCGGATTTTCCATGATCGATGAACATAAGCTGCAAATTGCGGTCGATCAGTTAAACAAACAAATCCGCCGCGAACCGCAGGATGCCTTCATCAACGAATATGGCCAGCTGGTTCCGGAGCAGGCAGGAATTGAAGTAAACGATAGCCTTTTTACTGAACAGCTATATACATTTTTCTTTCAGGAAGGACCAGCATCCATTCAGGCTCCATTAAGGACTGTGTACCCCCGTGTCGACAGTGAACTATTATCAGAAATTCGCACCAAGCTGATAGGACATTATGTGACTTATTTTAACAGTCGTAATAAAGAGCGTTCTAATAATATCCTTCTCGCTTCTCAGAAAATTAATAATCATGTTGTTTTTCCGGGAGAAACCTTTTCCTTCAATCAGACAGTTGGAGAAAGAACTAAAGCTAAAGGGTATCTGCCAGCCAAGATCATTGTTAAAGGAGAGTATTCCGAAGGCATTGGAGGCGGAATTTGTCAAGTTTCCTCTACCCTGTTCAATGCAGCGGACCGTGCTGGGCTGCACATTGTAAAACGCCATTCACACAGCAGACGTGTTCCCTATGTTCCTCCTGGTAGAGATGCTACGGTCAGCTGGTACGGACCAGATTTCAGCTTTAAAAATGAATATAATCAGCCTGTTCTCATTCGTGCGAAATCGGGAAACGGCATGATGGTCGTGCTGTTTTATTCTTCAGACAGCATCAATTACATCCCAAAACAAATTCCGAGAGCAGGATTTGATCGTTCCCAACATATAGAAGAAATAGAAACCCTCCTGCCGTAAACCATGCCTCCTGACTAAGCTATTTCACCAAAAAACATCCGGAATTTTAAATTTTCCCGGATGTTTTTTGGTTTCCCCGTCTTTGAAGAAACCGCGAATAAAAGCCCCTTTCAATTATATTTGTTGAATCCTCTATTGTTTTGATAGCTTTTGTCATATAGCAGGAAAACGAACACGTGCTTGAGAATATTACTACAAATCAAAATGCATTATGCTGTCCAAATACAAAAGAATTGAAAGGAATGGAAAAGATGAATCAAAGTCAAATTTTACGTGCCTATTCAATAAAAGAAATTTCAAAAAAACTAAACATTCCCACAGGAACGATCAGACAATGGGAGAAGGACTTGGTCGGTTTGCTGGTGATTCCGCGCACGAAACAGGGGGCACGATATTTTACCGATTATGAAATATCCCTTTTGAAAAAAGTCAAAGAACTCCGTGAACAAAATATCAGCAAAATTATGATCCGTTCACTATTAGAAAAATTTATTCAGCTTTCTGTGGATGAATCAACACAATCTGAAGAGTCCTATGAAACCTATGA
>NZ_CAMLDX010000166.1 GCF_946478885.1 uncultured Bacillus sp.
CTGTCAAAAAAACGGATTGGAACAAATAGAAAGATTGGCTTCTAGGAAAGGACTGAAACCACTAAGAATGCTGAGCACAAAATAAAGAGAAACGAGGAGACGGCTGCGGATCTGAATAGCATGAGAATAGGGGCAGAGTGGAAGTTAGGCATACTCTGCCTTTTTGTGCTGCAGAGCTTTCTTCTCAGAAATATGAGTCAGACAATCATTTTCAAAGATAATAATCGGCCACTTTCGTCGGTTTATCGGCTACCTTTGTTGATTTATCGGCCACTTTAGCTAATTTATCGGCTACTTTTAACAGAATATCAGTTTTTTTGCGCACAGCCGCTATAATCAGGAGGTAATATTATACAATAGAGGGCCTCGTTCTCAGCCTGCAACACAGTTTCTTTTTCAGATCCCCGCCCCAATCAGGTTCGCAACACTTTTTCACAGGAGCCCCACTTCCTTCTATCCAAATGATAAAAAATTCCCTTGCTGTTTTGCATATAGGAAAATCATCATTTATTTTCAGAAAAATCTGATTATAATATGGAGATGATAAAGATATTACAATTTTGTGACAAAGGGGAGATTTGATGCGAAGAGTTTTGGCTCAAGATGTAGTTTCTACAAGTAAATTAAACCGCTTTCATTTGATTGTCTTTATCTGGTGCTTTTATGCCATTGGTTTTGACGGGTATGATATTGCGATGTATGGTGTTGGTTTGCCATGGATGATGGAGGAATGGAAGCTGTCCTCCCTTCAGGCAGGAGCGGTCGGCAGCTATTCATTATTTGGAATGATGGTTGGCGCTCTTGTCTTATCTCCAATTGCGGATAAATTTGGCCGCAAAAATATTATTGTGCTTTGTATGTTTTTATTTAGCGTATTTACATTGGCAGCAGGGTTCTCTCCGAATATTACATGGTTTACCGTCATGCGATTTCTCGCTGCAATTGGGATGGGTGGTCTAATGCCAAACTGTATTTCATTAATGACAGAGTATTCACCGAAGAAACACCGACCTGTCCTTGTTGCTTCCATGTATGTTGGATATGCACTTGGCGGAATATTAGCTTCACTGATTGGAATGTATTTCATTCCGCATACCGATTGGCGTGTCCTATATTATATAGGTGTGTTTCCGTTGCTGACAATCCCGCTGTTCATCAGGCAATTTCCGGAATCATTTTCCTATTATTTAAAAACAAAGAAGGTTGGAAAAATTGCTGCCATATTGAACAAGATCCAGCCAGATGGTCATTATAAAGAGAACGATGATTACCTTCTTCTGGATGCAGAAATACAAAGCAAAGGCTTCCCTGTTAAAAAGTTGTTTACGGATAAGCGCGCATTCAGCACGATCTCCATCTGGGCCGCTATTTTCTGTACAATGATGATGGCATACGGCTTAAATACGTGGCTACCAAAAATGATGCAGGATTCGGGCTTTAGCATTACATCAAGTCTATCATTCAATATTGTTCTTTGCGCAGGTCAGATAGCCGGTACTGTGATCGGAGGCTTCGTGGTAGGAAAAGTGGGGTATCGCAAGGTTTTGGTGTCCCTTTATATCATGGGGGTTGCAACGTTCATCACCATGAGCTTGACAACCAATGCTGCTATTGTTTACTTTCTTATTTTTCTAGGAGGAGCAAGCACAGTCGGTGCGATGAATCTGGCGAATCCATACATTACTGAATTCTATCCGCGTGAAATTCGGGCAACCGGAATGGGATATGCTCAGGCAATTGGGCGTGTTGGCTCAATCCTCGCACCAACACTGATCGCCATGCTTCTTACAGCAGGAATGGATTCTCAAACTGCCTTTGCTGTTTTTGCCATTCCAAGTATTCTTGCCGCTTTGGGTTTCCTCCTTATCCGTGAGAAATATGGCTCTTTTGATCAGTTAGTTGTTGAAGAACAGGCTGAAAGCACGAAGGTGGTCACCATTCATTAAGAATACGAGATGCCGCATATTTGCCTTTGCATTTGCTTGACTTGAAAAAAAGAGACACCAAGTCTCACGCCATGTAAGAGTTTGAAAACAAAATAACCGGTTCTGCTTATAGTCTATACGAAGAAGCTCCAGTCTGGTGTATCAACGGGAGCTTCTTTTTTTGCTAAAACTATCCAATTAACCACGTTTACGGACAGCCATTTTGAAGCTACTATTAATGAATATATCTGTCACCAACAAGGATACTTGAAATAGCTTCGGTTGGAATTTTAAATTCTACAGCTCCCATATATCCCGGAGCTACTTCATATTCGTCAAATGCGATCACTAGTTTATGATCTTTGCTGATATAAAACTCCTGGTTTGGATCAATTTGAGTAAAAGGATCCATATCCTCATCTGTCATCCAATAAGTTTTATTCGAATCTGCTTTCATCTGTTGTTTCATTTGTTCTTTAATGTTTTCACTCACGATATTGATATACTGATCATCTTTAAAGAGACTCTTTAGGGTGATCAATACTTGATCCTCTTTATCAATGGTAATATATTTGTTTTGAATATACCCAGATGCTTCTGTTCTTTGAATAGTGCGTTGAATGGATAAAATAGCAGGTGTCTCTGTCACCTTTTTATAATCACTGTCGATTGCAAAATGACCCTTTTCAGAGGATGAATGTACAAACTCTTTATATAGCTGTTGGCTTTCTTCTACATACTTGTTATTCAGGTTCTCCTCAAGCGTTTTGTCCTCAAGGCCTGTAATAGCTGGGGTTTTAACATTAATGCTAGAATGATTTAGTTCTTCATTAAACTCGTGAAATGTAATAATGTCGACAATCTCTTTGACAAAAGGAATCTTAGACATGGCATGTGCTGCATCAGGACTGAAATTGACTACGGCTGTTAATAATAAAGCAGCTGCGCTTGCTGACCATAAATATATATATCTTCTTTTTTTCTTTTTCTGAAGTGTTTTCTTTACCATGATATCTAACTCTTTTGGAATCGCCACATCCTTATATTCCTGTCTTAAAGCAGCTAATTTTTTATCCATTATACTAAGTCCTCCTCGGTGATTGTGATGCTTAATAGCTTTAATCCCCTGTAAAGCCGTGTTTTTACTGTATTAATATTTTCATCTACAATTTCCGCGATTTCCTCTAATTTCAAATCCTCAAAAAATCGCAGAGTAATAACGGTTTTATATTGGAGGGGTAATTGCTCTAAAGCATTGTGAAGATCAATATCTTCATAATCATCTTCTTTTCCGTGATGAATAAAGTCTATCGTTTGATTATCGGCAAGTATCACTTTCTTTTGCTTTCTTAGAAAATCGATGGCTGTACGAACGACAATTTTATAAAACCAACTTTTTATTGCGCTAGGTTCTTTAATTGCTTCAATAGAGATAAGTGCCTTTTTTATCGATTCCTGAACGATATCTAATGCATCCTCTTGATTTTTCACATAACTAAATGCTAAACGATAGAAATCTGCCTTGTGTTCAGTAATACATTTGACGAATAGTGTATGTATCTCTTTTTTCTTCATTCCTTTGGAGAGCTCCTTTTTACAAAATGCATTTTGTGAGTTGTAACAATGTATAGACGCAGAAATATGATGAAAAAGTTTGCTTAAGGTGGATGTTTTTTTTAGAAAAAATGGATAGTTATATCAAACGAGGTATGTGATCGCAGAATGAGAAAGGAACTTGATTGCTGAAAGGGTAAAGAGGAACTTGAAGCAAGTAGAAAGCACGGGAGGTCGACCTAAGTTAGATAAGAAGGATACGCATTGATTTATGTATGACAGTTATAATTATTTGATAACAGAGATTGTTGAGGGTACCGAGATTTCGCAAGGAGTGCCCTATCGGTCGAATCATTAAATGCTTGCTGCCGGTACCCCAGTGCGTATCTCTCAAATGGAATTTTTGAGCTTCTTTTAGAAAAAATAGCTCAGTTCAATGATTAACTTGATGGACATGGAGTGGCACCCCTAATGACACTTTTGTTGACTTTTCCAATAAGTGTCTGAGCTATTACTTTTTAAAATTGCATTTTTCGGTACTTGTTTGATAATAAGAAGGAAATTAAGTATATCAACGGATGATGCCATTGCGTTCAGTATGATCAAAAATTTCAATGTCGTTGTTAATAATCCACATGCACTTAATATTAGTGGCAAAATAATCGAAATAATGATGAAAGGTGCAAGGGTAATGAAGAGATATCTTGATTTTGAAATCTCCTCTTCTGTAATCACAAAGCCTCCGAACAGAGTAATACCTATATATGTTTTTTCTGATTTAATAAAATTAGGAATGAAAATGAAATGAAGTGATTCGTGGAGTATTAAAAGTAAGACCACCCAAACAATAATAGCAAGGTTAATCGTCATTGATATTGAATTAGAAGTTATTCCAAACTCGCTCAAAGAAATAGAG
>NZ_CAMLDX010000167.1 GCF_946478885.1 uncultured Bacillus sp.
AATTTTTTTATTGTCCAAGGTACTATTTTATGCAGCACCCGATTAAAAATGTATCAGAGAACACTTCATCATTAGGGGTGGCTGCCATGTATATCGATGGTGTTTTTTCAGGAGGAGGCATAAAAGGCATCGCCCTCATTGGGGCATATGAAGAGATAGAAAATAGGGGATTTCAATTTGTCCGAGTAGCGGGGGCAAGTGCTGGTGCGATTATTGCGGGGCTTATTGCAGCAAAATATACAAGCAGTGAAATAGACCAACTGTTAAGTGAACTTAAATTAGAAATGCTATTAGATGAAAGAAAAAAGATTCTGCCGATGTCCGTTACGAAATGGCTGTTTCTATACTGGAGGCTTGGTCTTTACAAAGGGAATGAGTTGGAGAAGTGGCTGGAGGAAGTCTTGGAGCAGAAAGGCCTGTCCACGTTTGCTGATCTTCCTCCGCAAACCTTACGGGTGGTTGCTTCCGATTTGACGAATGGCCGGCTGTTAGTACTTCCAGATGATCTGGTCCACTATGGAATTGACCCGAGGACGTTCTCGATTGCCAAGGCGATTCGGATGAGCTGTAGCCTGCCATATTTTTTTGAACCCGTACGGCTGAAGACGAAGCAGGAAACAAGCATTATCGTTGATGGCGGGGTATTGAGTAACTTTCCAATGTGGCTATTTGATCGGGATAATGTCAAACGGGTTAGGCCGATTCTGGGGATCAAATTGAGCAGCCAGCACCAGGACCGTCCAAAAAATGTAATTAAAAATGCTATTCAAATGTATGAGGCACTGTTTGAAACGATGAAGGATGCGCATGACTCCCGCTATATATCGAGAAAACATGCCAAGGATATTATCTTTATTCCATTACATGAAGGATTAACGACTGAGTTTTCCATTTCGGAGGAACAGAAGCAGCACTTAAAGGGCCACGGAAGAAAGTGTGCACAGAAATTTTTAGCCTCATGGACATATTAAAAGATAAGGCTCTGTTAACCTTAGTTGGTGCTTTCCAATTAAGGTGTTCCACGGAGGCTGCCGGGAGCTTCCTGCCTGCGTATGTGGGCGTCTTGTCTCTCGCTTTGCTACAGGTGCCGCGTTCACGGCTTCCACTTTACTTTGGTTAGAAAACCAACAATACCTATAAAGCGTTTAAAGCTTAAAACAAAAAGGAATCAGAAAAAAGCCGAGTCTCAAAATGAGGCACGGTTTTTCTTTTTCCCTTTTCTTCCTTCGATAACAGTCAAATTTGGATTAGCATCGCTTTTCCGGCGAATTTTAAGCTTTTTGAAGGAAGTAACAGAATGATGCTTTGTCTTTGCTATAGGCTTATTTGCTTTCAGCCTCTTTGTTGATCTCTTTGCGGCCTTTACGAATGCTCGTTGCTCACGTTTTTCCGGGTTCGGTTTGTAAAAACGTATTACGAAGAAATAGATTACAGCAGTGATGACAGCCATAATCGCCAGTCCCTTTAAAATGGCAATGGGATTAGAAATTAAATTAGAAAATGCACCGATAACCGCAAAAATAATTAATCCCACAACTACGTAAGTTAATACTCTATTTTTCAAGTAAGCCACCTCCCTAAGAGCATGATGAGCATTTTCTGTTACTTTTAAACTTTTTTTATGAAAAAACTTTATTTCATTTATTAAATTTTATCATCATTTGAATTGTATATGAATATTCGGAAAGATAGGATGGTCGGAGAAAAAAGAATGGTAGAAAAATATAATTGATATATTTTAACAGAATTATTTTCATTAATCTACCTATAATATATATTCTACTTCTGGAGAGATAAAACCTTCATTTATCCCTCTGATTTTTTCGTTTTTTCTTTGCTTTTATCATATGTATCAGCAGGTGAATTCGTTCAAACAAGACTTGATCCGAATGCAAGGATTGACAGGGAAGGGATATACTAATAGCGGAGGTGCTTCGAATGGCAGAAGATCAAAATCAAAAAGAAGAATTGAAGGAAAAACCAATGTCGTTTATGACTCTGGTGATATTAACTGGCATAGTCGCGGGGATGTTTTTTAGCGGGATGGCCTATTTTGCATATATATTAAATTTTACGAAGATTCCGCCGCGCGTTATTTTGGAACCATGGGCATTGGGAGATTGGAAGGGGAGCTGGCTTGGTACGGTCATATCCATCCTTCTCTATGGTGGTATTTCGATTATCGCTGCGCTGATTTATTATGCCTTCCTGAGAAAAATTAATAGCATGTGGGCCGGGATTGGTTATGGCCTTGCTCTTTTTCTGCTCGTATTTTTTGTGCTTCATCCCCTTTTCCCGGGAATAGAACCGTTTAATCAATTGGAACTAAATACGATTGTGACATCTGTTTGCTTTTATGCATTATATGGTCTATTTGTGGGTTATACGATCAGTTATGAGGAATATGCCGAACAGCAGGAGGATAATGGGGATAACGAGGAAGTGCCGTCCACATAGGCTGGACGTTACTGTTAAGGAATAACTTGTGATAAAATATTTCATGATAAATGGATTGCTGGCACATCGAAATAAAGTAACTCTGTTGTGCGTGAGAAGGCTTTAGAAGGCGGATTAATCAGAAAGCAAGTCAGACGACGGAGAAGGGGATTTGAAAAATCTTATTTCAACCGCTATCACAAGTCATTTTCCCGCATGATTGGGTTCATTAAAGGAGAGGATTATTTGGAAAAAATTGAAAAAATTCGTGCTGCAATAGAAAATCAGGGTTTGGACGGAATATTAATCACAAGTCCCTATAACCGTCGTTATGTCTCCAATTTCACCGGTACAGCCGGAGCTGCTCTCATAAGCAGGAGCCATGCCCATTTTATTACAGATTTCCGCTATGTCGAGCAGGCGTCCAAGCAATGTACCGGTTATGAGATTGTTCAGCAACAAAGAACCATCCAGGAGGAGATAGCAAAATTATCCCAGGATCTGGGCATCAGAAAGCTTGGTTTTGAGTCTGAGTATATGACTTATGCTGCTTATCAAGAGTATAAGGCTGCTGTTTCTGTGAATTTCGTGCCGATATCCAATGTAATTGAAAAGTTACGCTTGATTAAGACCGCCTCAGAGATTAAGATATTAAAGGAAGCAGCGGAAATTGCGGATGCTGCATTTAACCATATTTTACAATTCATTCAACCAGGAAAGACTGAATTAGAAGTTGCAAATGAATTAGAGTTCTTCATGCGAAAGGCCGGTGCAACGTCATCATCCTTTGATACAATTGTTGCTTCGGGCGTTCGTTCTGCACTCCCGCATGGTGTAGCGACGGATAAAGTGATTGAAAAAGGCGATATGGTGACGATGGATTTTGGCGCCCTTTATCAAGGCTATGTGTCAGATATTACCCGCACAATTTCGGTCGGAGAGCCGGATGAAAAGCTGAAGGAATTGTATTATATTGTTCTAGAGGCGCAGATCCGTGGTGTTGCAGGCTTTAGACCGGGCATTAGCGGGAAAGAAGCAGATGCTTTAACGAGGGATTATATCATAGAAAAAGGATACGGAGAGTACTATGGTCATTCTGCAGGTCACGGAATTGGTCTGGAAGTGCATGAAGGTCCTGCCCTCTCTGTCCGTTCGGATACGATTCTCGAAACCGGTATGGTCGTAACGTGTGAACCGGGGATTTATCTTCCGGGTCTTGGAGGTATCCGAATTGAAGACGATGTATTGATCACAAGTAACGGCAATGAACTGCTGACTCATTCTGCAAAAGAACTCATTATTTTGTGATAAGTTTAGGAGGATTTTTTGATGATTTCAGTTAATGATTTTCGTACAGGCTTGACGATTGAGGTGGATAACGGAATCTGGCGCGTATTGGATTTCCAGCATGTTAAACCAGGAAAAGGGGCAGCTTTTGTGCGTTCAAAACTTCGTAATTTACGGACAGGTGCTGTTCAGGAAAAAACCTTCCGTGCTGGGGAAAAAGTGGCAAAAGCGCAAATTGACAATCGCAGAATGCAGTACCTGTATGCAAGCGGCGATCAACACGTTTTCATGGATAACGAATCCTATGAACAAATTGAACTGTCAGCAAGCTCCATCGAATATGAATTGAAATTTTTGAAAGAAAACATGGAAGTACAAATCATTATGTATCATGGTGAAACATTGGGAGTTGAGCTTCCGAATACAGTTGAATTGGAAGTAACCGAAACAGAACCGGGCATCAAGGGGGATACAGCGACTGGCGGGTCAAAACCGGCTACCCTTGAGACAGGTCTTGTGGTTCAGGTTCCTTTCTTTGTCAATCAAGGTGATCGTTTAATTATTAATACAACTGATGGAACTTACGTTTCCCGTGCATAATCATCAATTGGAATGAAAAGAGCAATGGCTGATGCTGTTGCTCTTTTCTATTTTT
>NZ_CAMLDX010000168.1 GCF_946478885.1 uncultured Bacillus sp.
TTTAATTGTGTTTCGTAGGCTTCCTCATAGGAATTAATTTCACTGTTTTCCGAAGATTTTTTCTGGGCAAATGCCTCCACATCTTCCTTTGTCTCTCCGCTCTGCTGAAACACAGGCTGTTCTTCAGAAATAGCTTTATCCTTTATTAATAGGTTACTAATCAGCATAATTCCAGCTCCAAACAGTAATAATAAGAATAAATAAGGATATTTTCCTTTTTTCTTTTCCTCGTGCCCATCCTTTATGAATTGTTTCTTCAACCATGAAAACAGTCCTTTATTCTCTTTCATTCCGTCCCCTAGTCCCCCCCATCTATATAAACTTCAATCACATTCTCATCTACATTCCATTTTTCTGAAAGAAGCTGAGTGACTTTCGACTTTTGTTTTTTTTCTGATTCGGATAACAGGGGCTCCTTTGTATCGATCTCCACCGGCTTAATAACTTCTATTGCTTCTGCCTCGTCTGTCTGCTCTGATAACTGGATAACCACCTTTTGTAAATTCTCAGGAAAAGGGCGTTCATCCTTTTCGTCTGTTAATAAATTTAGTTCCGTGATTACTAAACCGTATCGATCCATCAACTCCTCCTCCGCTTCCTCTTTTAATTGGACAGTTATTTGTTTAACAATATATGCATCCTGGGAGGCTTGTATTTCATTTTTCTGCAAATCAATCAAATTTTTTAACTGCTGATCATCAGCCATCTTAACTTTCTTTATAGACGACAAGGCCTCCTCAAGGTCTACCGTAAACAGCTTAAACACTGGTGTAAGGATAATCGAAATTAATAATAAACCGATGACCATTTTCGTATATTTTTGAAACTTTGAATTTGGGAGGATCATATCGAGTACTGTGGCGAATAAGACAAATAAGATGATATTTGTCACCCATTCCTTGATTATATCCATCAAGCTTGTCCCTCCCTATCGAACCATTATCGTTAAATTCCCAGCTGCAATGATGACTGTTATGCTCAGAAAAAACATCAGAGATACAATCGCCAACGCAGAAAAGACATACAGGATGCTTTTACCGATGATGTCCAAGCATTTGATGATGGGTCCTCCTCCGAGTGGCTGAAGAATGGCCGCCGTAAATTGATAGACAAAGGAAATAATGAGCAGCTTCACCGCCGGAAACGCAACAATAATGAGGAGGATTGCAACCCCCACAATCCCGACAGAGTTTTTCAAAAGGAGCGAGGCACTTAGTACAGTATCGGTTGCATCCGTAAACATCCGGCCAATAACCGGAATAAAGTTCCCGGTAATAAATTTAGCGGTCTTGATTGCAAGCCCGTCCGAAACAGCTGCAGATGCCCCCTGTACAGAGATCACACCTAAAAAAACAGTGAAAAACAGGCCAAGCAGGGCAATGCTGCCATTGCGTAGCAGATTAGCAAGCTGGGTCACCTTATAATGCTCACTCAAGTTACTGACAATGCTTAAAAGGGCTGCGAGAAATAAAAGAGGGAGAACGATGTACTGAATGAAAGAGCCGCTGATATTGATCAAAAACAGAATGACAGGATGAAAAAAAGCAGCTGAAATCAGTCCCCCGGAGGCGGCAATTAAAGCAAGCAGAAGCGGAATCAAGGCCATAATAAAACTTGTCATCGTACTGATGGCTTCCATGGCATAGGCAACCGCGACATGAAAGCTGTTCAAGGCAATGATCACCAGCACCATGAATACAACCGCATAAGCTACTTTGCTGATCGTCCCGCTTTCAAAGGCATTTTGCAGCGATTGCAAAAACATGCTCAGAACCGTCAGCATGACAAGAGAACCCAGTAATTTCCCATTAGCAATCAGTTCCTGAAAGGCGAATTTCCCAATTCCGGAAAACCATTCCTTCATCGACAATTCTTTCTCTCCGCTTAAATAATCATATAAGCTACCTTTTTGACTTTCCGGCAGCAGCCCGCCATATTCATCCAAAATGCTCTCCCAAAAGCCCTTCAGTTCCTCAATGTTCAAGGTTTGCATCTGAGTATCTACCATCTCCTGAAGAACTGAGTCATCTGCTCCTTCCACAGACTCGGTTTCAGCTGCAGCAGATGGAACAAAGAGCAGGAATCCTGTAATAAGCAATAATAAAATGAACGGCTGCTGCTGCTTCAATTTTTTCACCTCAATTTGGGATTAGCTGAATAATAGTCTCAATTAATACCGTTAAAATCGGGATTGCCATGGCCAGAATTAGGATCTTTCCCCCGAGCTCAATCTTAGAGGCCATCGCTCCTTGTCCAGCATCTTTGGAAATCTGCGCCGCAAATTCGGCAATATAGGCTATCCCTATAATCTTCAAGATCGTTTCAACATAAACTAAATTCACCTTTGCATTAATGGCCATTTTTTCAATCATTGAGATGATTGCGTAAATTTGATCGACTAAAAAGAGAAAGATGGCACAGCCGGTAAAAACAATTAATAAAAAAGCAAAATTTGGCTTTTGTTCTTTTATGATTAAGGCAAGGAAGGTCGCAACCAAGGCAATTCCAATAATTTGAAAGATCTCAATCGTCTATCCCTCCTCTACCCTTGAAATAAAAAAACAGACTTAATTTTTTGAAAAAGGTCGTCCACGATGGAAGCAACCATAAATAAAATATAAATAAAACCAAACAATGTTACCCATTGGGCATATTCCTTTTTGCCTACCTGGTCAAGAATGGTATGTAAAAAAGCCACGACAATCCCAACCCCGGCAATTTTAAAAATGATATCGACTTCAAGCCCCATCTATATTCCTCCTCATCTTTACAGCAATAAAATGATCAGCAGCATCCCTGCCAAGAAGCCGACACTTTTTACCATTTTCTCGTACCGCGCTTGGATCTCACGGGCTTCAACTTCTTCGCGTTCCAGATGGGTGGATGCAAGGCGGATTTGCTTTTGCTGGCTCAAACGATCGTGCCGTCCCAGCGTTTCACCAAATTGTTTCATAATTTCATACTCACTATTTTTTAATGCTGTCATTCCCCATACGTCCTTTAGGACTTCCTGCCAGGCATCCTTGACGGTTGTCTCTGTTTTCACCAGTTTTTCGGCGAACTTGGCAAAAAAAGAGGACAGCGGATTAGGGATTTGCATCGCGATTCGTCGTGATGCCTCATGAAGCGGGGTATGGCCATACATAATTTCTGTTTCTAATGACTGCAGTGCAGACCGTAAGACGCGCAGTTGACGGGGTCTCTCACTTAATTGTCTTGATGTTTCAAAGCCTGCCCAAGTCGTGGCAATGATGATCAGCACTGCACCAATGATTTTTACCATTTAGTTCACACTCACTTTGGTTTTCAATTCCCGGCCGCTACCATTTTCAATCCTTGTAATCGTACCAGGACCATCCTGCCTGCTTAGGATGATAAAGCGCTGAAAAATCCCTTCATCGAGGATAAATTTTAAGGAAGGGCGGCATCTAACCTCTTCCAATGACTCACCGTGTGTGGTCATGATCAACTTGATCCCAGCATTAACAGCCTCCAAAATCGCTTCACTATCCTCTTTTCTGCCGATTTCGTCTACGATTAGAACCTCCGGACTCATCGACCGGATCATCATCATCATACCCTCTGCCTTAGGACAAGCATCCATCACATCCACTCTCGGACCGAAGGACATTTGCGGGATGCCGGCAACGCAACCGGCAATTTCAGAGCGTTCATCGACAATTCCAACCTTTGCTGCCTCAAATCTCCCCTTTTTGTCACCGCTTGAAATCATTCGGGCAATATCCCTTAATAACGTCGTTTTGCCGGTTTGCGGCGGACCAATTATCATCGTATGATGCCAGTGTTTATCATAGAGGGCACCGATGATTGGCTCAGCAATCCCTATCTTCTCTTTGGCGATCCGAATATTGAAGGAGGAAACATCCCGTATCGCCTTTACTTTGCCGTCTTCGAGAATAACCTTGCCTGCAAGTCCGACACGATGACCACCCTCAATTGTGATATAGCCGCGCTTTAATTCTTCTTCGAGCGCGTACAGGGAAAAATGACTGATTTTATTTAACAGATGGACCGCATCCTCCGGTCGAACCATATAAGAAAAATATGTTACCTTTCCGTTAGCGGAAATTTCCAGAGGACGTTGAACCCGGACACGGATTTCTTCAATTTCGTCTATTTGAGCAGGAGAGATTTGACTGATAAAATGGCTAATGCTTTTAGGCAAAAAAGTTAATATGGCCTGCACAAATGATTCCTCCCCTTATCTTGTTTAATCGTTCATTTAAATGTATGGCTTGCTTGACCACAATATGACCTGATTTAACACGTTGCCGAAAAAGAAAGG
>NZ_CAMLDX010000169.1 GCF_946478885.1 uncultured Bacillus sp.
GCTCCATGAACGGCTCTAGAGACGCGTAAAACGAGCTCACGGCGAATATCGTGTCCCTTACTATGCCAAGAAAACAGACACACTCTGAAATCTCAAATTCTTTATTAGCGAAATAAAGCACTTAGAATTTGGTGAATATTAGGTAAGCAGTGGAACCATCACCTTGTTTCACGATGCAGGGGTGATTTTTGTAATGATTTTATCTTTGAAAAGCTGGTTTAGTTCGTTTTTCTTTTGTTTAGCGATTGTGAATTGATACTTATTCGTAAAATAAATCAATGATTGATTCTGAAATGGCGGATCTTCGCTGGCTGTAGGATCATGTAAGTCAAAAAACAAGTCTAATAGTTCACGATAAGAGACCTTCCACGGATTGTACCAGATTTCGACAATGTCCAGATTGGCTCCTCTTTGATGTCCAATATGCACATTTTCAATCCCGCGAAAACCTGTAATAAACGCCTGTTGACTAAAAAACTCACTAGCACCGAATACTGCCTTTTCCATTAAAATTCGCTCCTTTTGAGCGATAGCCTCTCTCCATGCAAAAAGCCTCTCTTTCTATAAAGAGAGGCTCGTATCATTCATACATTCCTCTCATCTTTCAAAGGCTTACACCTTTGCAGGAATTAGCACCGTTCAAGACAATTGCTGTCTTGATGGTTGCCGGGTTTCACAGGGCCTGTCCCTCTACCGCTCTGGATAAGAAGTTATCGCTATTTATTTTAATTGTTATTGATGTTATCATTCAATTATCTAAAATGCAACACATTTCATAAGAGTAATAGAATTTTGTTTACTATTGTAAACGAAGGGAGAGCCAAAGAATTCTATGGAAATTTTTTCATTAAGTGGGGCAAGCGGATCCGGGAAAAGTACGAGCGCCTTAGCATTTGCTCATAAGCATAAAATTAATGCCATTATTGATGATGGATTATTGATTGTGAATGGGGAAAAAATAGCCGGTACATCTGCAAAGTTCGAAAAAAACTCTATAACCGCAGTGAAGAGGGCTACCTTCTTTTTCAAGGATCATGCCAAGGAAGTGCAAATGGCCATCCATTTTTATTATATTGATAAGCTCTTAATCATTGGAACATCCGATCGAATGACACAGTTAATCGCCAAGCGACTAAATCTGGGGGAAATTCAGCACTTCTACCATGTTGAAGATATTCGTACCTCTAGCGAGATAAAGGCAGCGCAGTTTGTCAGGAAAACAGAAGGGAAACACATCATTCCCATTCCATTTCAGCAGGTAGATCAGAACTTTTTCAAACGGCTTATATTTAAAGGAATGGAGATTTTTTCATATAACAAAGAAAGAATCGGAGAAAATACCATCGTTCACCCTGATTTTCACCGTGATTCTATCATCATTCATCATAAAGTTTTTTCTGATATCGTCAAAAGAACCTGTTTGAATTTCAAGGATATTGAAGAGTGCAAATCCGTCCAATTTGAGTTGAAAGGGCTTCCGATCCTGTGTGCGACGATCACGATTAAATATCCGCTTCACGGCAATTTAGTCGAGATGACTGAGCATCTGCAAAAAGAGATTTACGAGCAATTTTTGCACCTGCTGAATATTGATCTATACTCGATCAACATAAATATCCACACGACAAAATGAACGGAAAGCACTGTGAGCTAATGTGCCTTCCGCTCTTTTCAAGAAAATTCCCACGTTCATGCCCCTGGAAAGGGCTTTTTTACGATTGTACTCGACGATGAAATCTAGGGGTGCGTTTTTCAACAAACGCTGCAACTCCTTCTTTGAAATCATTTTTATCCACGAACGGTGTAGAGCCCTGCCATAATACGGGGGCACTGCAAACACATTCATTAACGGACCGTTTAACGGCAAGAAGAGATGCCGGGGACATAGTGGCAACTAATTTCCCCATTTTTATTGAATACCGATCAAGCTCCGCCTCTTCCACTAAGTAATTTAACATCCCTAATGCATAGGCTTCATCTGCCTTCAAAATACGTCCTAAATACACTAATTCCTTCGTAACACTAGGTCCGACTAGATCAACAATTCTTTTGGCAAATTTGTTATTAATCGTGATCCCTAATTTTCCTACTGGAATGCCCAATCGTGCCTTCTCCGAACCAATTCTCAGGTCGCAGGCAAGCGCAAGCTCCAGTCCGGCTCCCATTGCAGGCCCATTAATCATTCCAATTGTCGGCAGAGGCAAATTTTCAATAGTTGAAATCGCCTTTTCCATTAGGACAAATGAATGCTCCGCCTCTTCTAGAGACATTTGATGGAACTCCCCTATATCCGAGCCAGCTGTAAATTGCGCACCAGACCCTCTTAACAGAAGCACTTTATTTTTGGGGTTATCCAGAACATGCTGAGCAATTTCAGATAATTGCTCCCACATCTTTGCTGTCAGCGCATTTTTCTTTTGCGGCCGATGGATCGTGATAATGGCTAAACCGGCTGTTTCTTGAAGAATGATTTTCGCCTGTTCTTCTTCCATTCTTGTAATATCAACCCGCATCCTTTTTCACTCCCTGTAGGATGAAATTGACACATTCATCCTTTTCATAGTCTATCTAGAATGTTCCCGCTAAGAAAAATGATTTGATTAACGGTCTGTTTTCTTCATTCAATTTATTATAGCATAATCTGTCGCCTAATTATTTAAATCTTTTAAACTATTCAGAACTTAACGGTGAGAAATAATGCTGAAGCGTTTGATAAAATAAAACACCCCTGCTAAATCGGATTCATTCAATGAATAACATACAAATAGACGCAGAGAAAGTGAGCCAAGCTACCCAATAAAATATAGACATGAAATATTTCATGAAAGCCCCATTTCCTGAAGGTCATAAATTTGGGCTTAGCGGCATAGATGATCCCGCCAATGGTATAAATCAAGCCCCCAATAATTAATAGGACAAGCCCCTTATCACTAACCGCTTCAGAAAGAGGAGCAGCCGCAAAAATAATGATCCAGCCCATAGCAATGTAAAGGGAAGTCGACAACCATCTTGGACAATTGAACCAAACCATTTTAAAGATCACGCCGCAAATAGCAATGAAGGCGACAATAGAGAACAAAACCCACCCTGTTTTTCCATGCAAGCTGATCAGGCAAAGAGGAGCATAGGTTCCGGCAATCAAAACAAAAATCATCGAATGATCCATCCTTCTGAGAAAAGCGATAACCTTCTCATCCGCCATTACCATATGGTAAATCGATGAAGCTGAATACAGGAGAATCATACTCACTCCAAAAGCAATTAATGCCGTTAACTGCAAGGCAGATGAGCCGGCAGCCAATGCTTTGCTTATCATTGCTGCCAGCCCTAAAGCAGACAAGACCATTCCTGTTAAATGTGTGTACGTATTAATCGGTTCCCGAACAAAATGATTCATAATAATCATCACCTCTACACTATGTAGTTTCAATAACTACATATAACTATATACTAAACCCCTCTATATAGCAATCATTGTATTCTTATTTGAATCGTGCTACTATATACATGATTGATTTTATAAAGATTGAGGGTTTGATATGGAAACAGTGAAAGAATTACTTGAAAGCATGAGACTCGGAAATCAGATTAACTTAGAAGATATCCCAAATATTGACTTATATATGGATCAGGTAATCCAGCTGTTCGATAATAAATGGGCCGGAGAAGATCAGGGCGAGAAAATCCTGACAAAAACGATGATTAACAATTATGCGAAAGCGGGGCTACTAATCCCGATTAAAAATAAAAAATATACAAAAGAACACATTATCCTCCTCAGCCTGATCTATCAGCTTAAAGGCAATTTAAAAATCAATGATATTAAGCAACTGCTTCAGCAGCTGAACGATAAAATACCTGAAGAAAATTTCAGCCTTTCAGACTTCTACAGCCGTTATCTACAGCTGATGAACGTAAATTCAGATCATTTCTCAAACAGCCTGCACATCCATTTTGATGAAGCAAAAGAACAAGCTACCAATCTAAACGATAAAGATGCCGGCTATTTGGAAAAGGTCCTGCTCATTTCTTCTCTTGCCCAAATGAGTAATCTGTATCGAAGTGCAGCTGAAAAATTAGTGAGTGATATCGCCGCAGATATTAAAAAATAGCGCAACCAAAAAGATCCC
>NZ_CAMLDX010000170.1 GCF_946478885.1 uncultured Bacillus sp.
TTCCTTCCTTGACAATCAGATCATCGACACGGATTCCGGGAATCATTTGCGCACCAGCTTCTTCTGCCTTTTCCGCAAGCCATTGGTCAAATTCCCCTCTTAAAGCCGAATAAGAATCACTACCCTGCACACCTAATAAATCAGAATAAAAGTCAATCGTTACATTGCTTTCTTCTGTCATGAGGCTGATTTTTTCTCTGGTAATCTTTCTTTCTACCGGTGCTTCCGCTGCAAAATTAGGCATAATCTTTTCCAAACTGTGGCTATAGATTCTTCCACCAGTCATATTTTTACTACCTGCATAATTTCCTCTTTCAATGAACAGGACCTCTAACCCTTCTTTTGCAAGCAAATACGCGGCAACACTGCCTGCAACACCAGCTCCAACAATAATGACATCAAACTTTTCTGATTCTGACATGGATTACACCTCATTTAAGTCTAGTAGAGAGAAGCAAAGCCAAACAAATATAGGAATCCCACAATGCTCAGCTTCATTTTGTTGATGTTTTCTTAAACAGTTCCTCACTGAGCAGCTTTCAACGCAGAAATTAATTCAGGTAATACTTCCTGCAAATCACCCACGATATAGTAATCTGCGGATTTAAAGATTGGAGCATTTTCATTTTTATCAACGGCAACAATGGTTTTGGAATCACGGATTCCATAAACATGTTGAATTTGCCCTGATACACCGGCACATAGATAAAGATTTGGTTTAATGACTTGTCCAGAAATTCCGATATATTGTTCTTCAGGAAGCCAATGTAAATCTTCTGTCACAGGGCGGGAACAGCCGAGTTCTCCACCTAATACGGTAGCTAACTCCTCAGCAAGCTTTAAGTTTTCCTGTTTGCCAAAGCCTCGGCCGACTCCGATCACTACATCTGCCTCTTTTAAGTTGACTGAAGCAACTTCCTTTTCTTTTCTTTCAATAACCTTCACTTTTTCTGTCTCAACGGTTAGGGTTGTTACTTCTCCGCCTCCTGCTGTTGCAGACTTTACTTTATCGAATGTACCAGGGACAATCGATACAATAACGGTTTGTCCGTTTGCTTCTAATTCTTTTTCTGCAAGACCTCCATAGATGGTTCTTGCCATTGCAATACTTTCACCGTTTATCTCTAATTTTTTACTTTCGGTTATAACAGGAGTATCCATCCATCCGCCAAGATAAGCGGCCATTGTCTTCCCTCTTCTTGTAGCAGATACCAACACTAATTCTGGTTTTGTCTGTTCGGCATCAGAAGCGATGACTGAAGCATATTTCTCCCAAATTGTATTCGCAGGCATAGGAATTAACTTCACGCTGCTTGCGCCATAGGCAAAACATTCATCAGCCTCTGCCTGTCCGCCATTCACATAAGCCGTTACCGTTCCTCCTATGGAAATAGCCTTTGTGATTAATTCATATCCTTGTTCTGCTACATCTGCAATGACCCAAATATTTTTCATTTTTCCAACCTCTTCCCCTATGTATTGTTATTATTTAATGTCTTTATTTACCTTCAATGTTTCTACGAGCTTTTCAACTGCTTCATGAATACTTACACCATCAGCATTCATACGAAGTTGTTTACGATCCTGAATGGATGGGCCTATTTTTGTTACGGCTACAGGTGCTTCCAACTGATCTGCCGTAAAACCTAAGTCTGCTAAAGCCATTTCCTCAGTTGGTTTTTTCTTAGCTGCTAAAATTTGTTTCATTCCTGGAATGCGCGGCTGATTGATTTCAGAAAGTACTGTAATGATAGCTGGTGCTTGTACTTTAACCACTTCAACACCGTCTTCTAACTTGCGCTCTACTGTCATCTCAGAACCATTCACTTCAACATGGGATACATATGTCACAAGTTCATAGCCGAGCATAGCTGCTAATCTCGGTCCCACTTGCTGTGAATATTGGTCCCCAGAACCTTCACCACAAAGAATCAGATCAACATTTCCAATTTTCTTCGCTGCCTCGGCTAGTACTTTTGAAGCTACATAACTGTCAAGTTCAGGAGTTTCCACAAAATAAGCTTTCTCAGCCCCTCTTGCCAATACATCTTTTGTTGAAGCATTGACGGTTTGTCCGATAGTTAAAGTCACAACTTCGGCACCTGTTTGTTCATTTAACGTTGTACCCAGTTCGAGTGCGTTTCGATCAATTTCACTTACCTTATATTTTGCTCGATCCATATTTAATGTTTTGCTGGCTTGATCAAACGTAATATCTGCTTCATCTTTTATCCATTTATAACAAACTAAAGCTTTCATTTTATGATCCTCCTAGTTTTTAAGTAATGGGAATTTTCTCCCCCATTTAGTGGAATTATGTTTGATTAGCTGATTTTTTCTTTAGCAATTGTTAATATAAGCGGTCTACGTTGGAAATCAAATACATCCAAACCTTTCATATCTCTTAAGAGAACCTCTACGCCTAAATCTTTACTGTAGCCGTAGCCGCCATGGATTTGGATTGCATTGTTACACGTTTCTTCACCTGTTTTAACCGCAATATAACGAGCGATTTTAGCTTGTTCGCCAAATGCTTTTCCATTATCTTTCGCGGCAGCAGCGCGATAAGTAAGAAGACGGGATGCGTCAAGATTTGCCACCATCTTGCCAACCATTTCCTGTAAAGCTTCAAAACAAAGAATAGGTCGGTTAAATTGCTGGCGCTCTTTTCCATAGGCAATACTTTTATCCATCGTTGTTTGCGCGAGACCGACCGCGATGGCAGAAAGGCTGATGTTCTGTAAGTCTGCCACATCACTGGCAATCTGCAGACCTGCTCCTTCTTGCCCTATCAGGTTTTCAGCCGGTATTTGAACATTTGTTAATTCAAGTGTGGAAACAGGCAGTTGATCAAGTCCCATTTTGCGGTAAGGTTTTTTAAAGCTTACTCCTTCTGCATCTGAATCCACAGCAAAAGCTCCTACGCCTTTTTTTGTATTGGCAAAGACAACATATACATCACTTTGTCCGCCGTTATATACGAATGTTTTAGACCCGTTTAATACATAGCCGTTTTCACTTTTGACCGCCGTTGCTTCAAGAGCTAACATATCCTTGCCAGTCCATCCCTCGGCAAAAGCATAGCTGCCCATCTTCTCACCTTTACAAAGGGCTGAGAGATATTTTTCTTTAACCGCATCCGATCCCCATTTTTGAATCGCATACATAGCTTGAGTAGAATGGACAGCGAAGGCAAGAGCAGATGAAGCAGATTCCTTAGCCACTTCTTCTAAAGCGATAATATAACTGAGAAAATCACCGCCTGCTCCTCCTTCTTCCTCTGAAATATACATTCCCAACATATCAATCTCTGCCAACGAAACCAGTGCTTCTTGTACAGTTAGTTCGGAGAATTCCTGCGCCAATTCTTTTATACTCTCTTGGATAAGTGCCTGCTCTTCCGATAATTGAAAATCCATAAGAATATCCCTCTTTCTGTCAAATAATATTGTTTGCGATTACAATACGTTGTACTTGATTGGATCCTTCATATATCTGCATAACTTTCACGTCACGCATAAATTTCTCAACCATTCCCTCAACTAAGTATCCATAAGGGCCAAATATCCCTATAGCCATGGAAGCAATCTTCATCGCAATGTCTGTACAATACGTTTTAATCATGGCTGCTCCTGTACTGTAACGCTGTCCGGAATCCTTTAAATAACAAGTCTTATAGACAAGTGCCTCAGCAGCTTCAATCATAATGGCCATATCGGCTATTTTAAATTGCACTTGTTGGGATGCTGCAATTGGTTTTCCACCCTTTTGTTCCTTTCTCACAAATTTAATCGTTTCTTCCATAACTCTTTTGGCTAAACCAAGCGCGGAGGCACCGACTGACATCCTTGCAGAGTCTAAAGTTGTCATGGCCAGTTTAAATCCTTGTCCCTCTTGCCCAACCAAATTTTTCTTTGAAACCCGAACATTTGATAAAATAATTTCTACTGTATTAGAGGCACGAATTCCCATTTTGTTTTCCTTTTTACCAATCGTGACGCCTTCGCGATCCATTTCTATCATGAAACAGCTTAAGCCTTTTGCCCCCTTTGATGGATCTGTCGATGCAATAAGAGTCATAATACTGGCATAGCCCCCGTTAGTGGCAAAACACTTTGTTCCATTAATCA
>NZ_CAMLDX010000171.1 GCF_946478885.1 uncultured Bacillus sp.
TTTTCTTATAGTTGCTATTGTGCTGGTAGCGTTTAATTTACGGCCGGCGATTACGTCGGTCGGGCCGCTGGTGGGCATGATTCAGGAGGATGTAGGGCTTGTCCATTGGAGTGCAGGTCTGCTGACGAGCTTGCCGTTAATTGCCTTTGCTATTGTATCGCCGATTGTTCCTAAGATCGCCAGCCGTCTTACGAATGATAGGACTTTGCTGCTTGGTTTGGTTGTCCTTCTGCTTGGTATCGGTATACGGGCCATTGTGCTGCCGTTTTTTCTTTTTGCAGGAACGCTTTTTGTTGGGGTTGGGATTGCGATCTTGAATGTTATTTTACCCGTAATTGTTAAAGATAAGTTTCCAAGAAAGGCGGCACTGATGACAAGCGTTTATTCTACTTCCATGAGTGTGACTGCTTCGATTGCATCAGGTCTCAGCATTCCGTTGGCAAGCGATTTAAACCTTGGCTGGAAAACGACGTTAATCATTTGGGGAGTTCCGGTTATACTGGCGGCAGCTATTTGGTATTATGTGCTGAAAGGGAATCAAGGTGAACAGACGAAACTCAGCCGTCACGGTCAGAGTGATCATCGAATTTGGCGTTCAAGCCTTGCTTGGCAAATCGCGCTTTTTCTTGGTTTTCAATCCTTCCTATTTTATGTCACAGTCGCTTGGCTGCCCACTATCCTGCATGATAAAGGAGTAAGTATGGCAACAGCAGGCTGGCTCCTGTCCTTTACACAGTTTATCGGGCTGCCTTTCAGCTTTATTGTTCCCGTCTTTGCAGCCCGTTTTCGTTCACAAAAGTGGATTGTCGTTGTGTTAGGAATATGTTCGTTAGCCGGTTTTTGCGGCTTATTGCTCGATACATCGTTTTATGCGATGGTATTGTCTATTGTTTTATTAGGGATTGGATTAGGAGGGAGTTTTCCGCTGGCACTAACCTTTATCGCCATACGGACCCGAGATGTAAAGCAAGCGGCTGAATTATCTGGTATGTCGCAGTCTATCGGCTATGTCCTCGCAGCGGTCGGACCTTTGTTTATTGGCTATTTGTATGATCTGACCCATTTGTGGAACACTCCGATTATCACACTGCTGATGGTCACCATCCTACTGATTCTATTTGGTGTATACGCTGGCCGGAATAGATATGTGTACTAGAAAGGATATTGTTATTAGATGACCTCAGAAGTAATTGAATATCTTTGTTAAAGGACAAGTGAAAGTTTTTTGAAAAAAGAGAACAACAAGCTGTTAGTTTTTCTCATATGTTAAAAAGTTATCCGCAGTACCATGTCTTGCTTTTAATAAGGAAGAGATCTGGGAAACACCAAAAGCTTTGCTTATTTCACAGGAGTATTTTAAAAATAAAATGTCGGATTTCAGCTTAGCTATCGATAATTGATTGAACATATTCATCCATCAACCGATATAAAAAGGAAGCAATTTCTTATAAAGAAAGGAAGGAACAAATGGACATTGCACTCTTATCCATGGCTTTAAACCAAGGGCAGATTCAGCAGCAGGCAACGATTTCAGTCATGAAAATGGCCATGGGAACAGCCGAGCAACAGGGGCAGGCGCTTAGAGACCTGCTGAGTACGACGGATGCTGCAGCAATCCAGCGTGCTGCCCAGCCGCATTTGGGCGGAAATATTGACGTTAGTGTTTAAGAATTATGTTAGGAGCGGTCTTACGGGATTGCTCTTTTTTTTATTTCTCAAAAAATCGAAGGAACTTGCACTGGCAAAGCAGGGTACTTCCTCACCATTTGTACCTGTCAAGAATAACGCAGACGGAAAGACTACCGCCAAGCTTTTTGCATTGGAGGACTCAAGCAGGAGTTGAAATAAAGTATTCTCCTTTGATGAATATACATATCATTTAGCGGTAGTAAAGACATAACCAGTATATAGGATGTAGCTGAGGAAAGCAGAAATTGCGACAGGATTGAGTAGGTATCTGTCGGAAATAAGCAGAGAATGGTATGACGATCGAAAATCTATTTGCTTGTTTTGGGAAGGAGAGAAGCGATTCCTAAGAATTTCGAGGCTGGGGACATATTTGACACATTGTTGAAAGCCAAGGCAATGAACGATTGAATTGCCAACGGTAGATAGAGTGTGAATTATGGTGGCAGCAGCTTTTTTCAATAATGAAAGCAGTGCTGCATGACCATTTCACTGCAGGGGGGCCGGCTAGCGGGGCGGATGAACCGTCCCTCTAAACGAATAAGTAAGCAACATTTCACGAAAAAGAGGCGACTGTGAGTGAAACAGCCCTCCTCTTTTTCGTGCATGAATCACGGTAAATTATGTATTCCCATGAATTAAAGAATACCACCAAGAAGTCCGCCAAGAAGCCCTTGAACAAGTCCAAGAATAGTAGCAAGTAAATTCAAGTCATTCACCTCCAAAACTAATGATTCAAATAGAAATATTTTGAAAAATAAACAACCCGCCTAGCTACCATTAAAAAAGAGTAAGTATGAAGAAGTTCACGAATGAATCTCCTTACTTCAAATCTTCACTCTTTGGTAGTCGGCATCCTTAATAGGAGTTAATAGTTTCGCAAAATAATTCTATCTAGTTATTGTAAATCTATTAACCCGTATTATGACTTTCATCACGTTACGTTAATAAATATACTTGAATGCTAAAGCACTATCTATAGGGAAAAAGTCTCAAAAATATTCAAAATTATATAAAATATTATATAAAAATAGTATTTTTAAAAGATAATAAATGGAAGCAACTTTCCTTATTTATCAGTGTTAAAGGAAAAAATTACCTATTATTATAAGGGTAATCCATATTTTATAATAATAATTATAGGATAGATAGTAATCTTCTGCTTATTTTGAATAATTTAATCCTGCAATATTTCAAATTGATGAAAATATAAATATAGATAAATAGCGTCTGGTTTCGGCTATAAACGGTTTATATCTTCCTTTAAACCAGATATAAAATTATGAGAAAATAATATAAAATGAGTAAAAAGTCATGATATTATCTGGAAAATCTTACTGAAAAAAATACTATTTTACAATTATTTGAAGTTGGTAATAGTATGAAAAAAGAAGAACCAATAGTTCTAAAAAATCCGGTTAGCGCCTTGTTATTACGCAGTCGATTGCATAATTGCGCATATAACTGGTGGGGTAGATCAATGCGCAGTAAGATTACTTGATTATAAATATGAATAAATGTATAAAAGGTTATTTTTTTACTAGTGGAAAAATATGTATAATAGTACAATCTGTTTATAAATGTATTAGGAAGATTTCTAGGGTTCTTACTTCCTCTAAAATGATAAATAATGCAAATGTGTCAATAGAACGGCTCTGTCTGGAAGATGGTAAAAATAAATTGTAATGTTTTTTGTTTGTGAATAGGATAATTGATAAAAAGATAGTAATACTCGTTACAATACAATTAAAGTAAGGAAATAACGGATTTCTCCCCTCTTTAAACCCATCGCGTGTTATCCAACCAAAACACGGAAGCTATTTTTTTCATAGCCGACTGGAAAAAATAATAGAGTGTAAGTATAGTTGAGATGGGGATATTATAATGGAGGGGAATTGGATGAAGAAAATAGGGTTTGCTTTATTATTAGTAAGCGTCATGTTGTTAGCCTCTTGCGGCAGTGTAAATTCGGGCAGTGAGGGCAACGATGCAAAGTTATATGAGGATGTTAGTGTAAAGCAGGCAAAGGAGCTCATCGACAATGATGAAGTTGTGGTCATCGATGTCAGAACACAAGAAGAATTCAATGAGGGTCACATTCCAAATGCCAGGTTAATTCCAGTTGATGAAATCGATAATAAAATGGAAGATTTAGATAAAGATACTTCATACTTAATCGTCTGCAGAAGCGGAAACCGTTCCGCAACAGCCAGCAAGCTCCTCGCTAAAAATGGTTTTAATAATATGAAAAATATGAAAGGCGGCATGAATGCGTGGACTTATGATGTTAAAAAATAAGTCCTAAGAGGAAGTGCTGTTCTGAAATCATGAAACCCGTCAGGTTTGTCTGATGGGTTTTTCTGCAATAGGGAATCGTGTAATCTTTGTCCGAGATGAAAGTCAGTGATGAG
>NZ_CAMLDX010000172.1 GCF_946478885.1 uncultured Bacillus sp.
ATTAATCCGAATTCAACTAGTATATCACCTAGTCTTTTTCTAGTTTTCTTCAATTTCATCCCTGCTCTTTTTCCTTATTTTGATTCATTTGCCTTAGGTGTCTGATCGTTATTAGCTGAATCTGCATTTTCCTTTTGCTGATTGTCCTGAGCTTTAGCTGAGTCCACTGCCGGATTTGTTTTAGCATCCCCTGCCTGTGTCTCTTCCTCGGTAACTGCCTCTTCCTTTGGATCAGTTGCTGGAGGCTCCGGCTTCATGCTTTTTAGAACTACTGTATGAATAGGAGAATAAAAATCCTCTGAAAGTAACTCGCTGCTTATAACAGCCCCGCTGCTGTCAACTGTTTCACGATAAATCTTCTGCAAATAACCTTTTTTCCCCTGTGTCTTAACTTTCTGTTCGCCCCAATTTAGCTTTGCGTCAAACTGCACAATATTTTTCGGGTTAAAGGTTTCCTTTTCAGGTAATACCGCTCTGTATTGGTATAATAATGGCGGACCTGAAACTATCACATGCAGCTTACTATTTTCCTGTTTGAACTCCAGAACATATTCATAATCATTGGGATTGGCTATGATTAAATCCATATTCTTGTTCCTGTCTACCTTTGCTTCATATCCTAGTTGTGCGTAATAGGGGAGTTCTCTGCTGATGCTTCTTTCCGTAACGGAAAAATTGGTCGGCAATACAGCTTGATAGATCGCTGTGGCAATGATACTCAATCCTTCTGACGTAAAGGTTTTAATCCCTTTTTCTTCAATAGAATCCAGTATAGAAAATTGTGAATGCGGCTTAATCGTTACTGTTGGAAATTGTGAAATCCAAAGGTCCATTTGTTCAGTATTCTCTTTAAATGGCAGAACTGCTTCAGAAATGACCTTTTTTTCTGGCTGCTCCTTGAGAAAGTCCTCAAGCTTGATGCTATGTATTCCTTTTTCCAGCATGGAAGGATAGGATTTGAGTTCCTGTATGAAGGCTTCTCGATCGAAATTCTCTTCTGCAATAGCAAAATCGATCAATGCTGCGGATATCATTTCTTCCTCAACATCTACATATAGTTGATTGTTCTCACCTGGCTGTGCTTGATTGACTGATTTTTCTAGTGAAAATATGAAACTATCTTTTTTAAATTCCTGTACTTTTTCTTTGTACTGTAAATTAATCGTAGTTTGTTCCATCCAGGCCGCTTGTTCCTGCTGCATTTTCGTCAATGCCTCATTCTTGGTCAAACCGGCAACATGAACAGAGGCAATTGCTGTCCCCTCCTGAAACGCTTCACCATTGGCAGAGACACGATTATAGGTTTTTTCTCCTACTATCGAAAAACTAAAGAAATAGCCTGTACACAAAATCATGAGAAGTATAAGCTTTAAATCACGAGTGTTTTCCAAACTCTTACCCCCTTTCAAATAAAAAACAGGCAGTCTGCCTACAAAAGACCAGTAATAGGACGAGACTTGCCTGCAGATTTCTATTCCTCCACATTCATTGATAATTCAACAACTGAACTTGGACTGTTCTTCTGAACTTTGGCAATATCTTCGGGAGTTAAAACCATCCCCTCTTCCAAAAGCACTTGCCCAGATGTACTGTAAATGGTTTTCGTTAATCTTTTTCCTTTTAAAATATCAATTTGCTTTTTTTTTAAAGCAGCTAATTCGGCATCCTCTTCCATTTCCTTAGCCTTTACTTGATCTGGAAGCGATTCGCTTACCGAATCCGTGCTCTGTTTCAAATTAGCTGCCTCCTCCTTTTTTCTGGAGGGATCTAACTCTGTGGTGCTGGACAGGAAGTTTTTCGGGGCATCCTCCTTCACTATAATGATGTCTTTTCCATAGGTCATTACATAGTCAGAAGATAGCGCGACTTCGCTTTCCGATGCTTTTAAAGCCATTCCCAGTATCAGCCCTGTCTCTTCATCAACATAAAATTCATTAATTTCCCCGATTAGCTCTCCCTTTCTTGTCATTACCCTGGTATTAAGAATTGTTATTTTTTTATTCACCAGCTGATTGGCAATGGGGATTTCATTTAAATCGATAATGGCACTATCGCTATCAATAGTTACAGCAAATTCTCCAATTCCAATAACCTTCTTAAAAGGAATGGCCTTCACACTAACCTGCCAGTCATCATGTTCAATGGTTAAAAAATCAACTGCACCTTTCTCAGGGTTTATAACTAATGATTTCACTTTTCCAACCTGTACACCGTCAGTAATACTGATAATGGGCAAGCCTATTATTTGAGTACTATTTTTCATTTATTTCACCACGCCTAATTTTTGGGATACACTACGATCACTCGAGTCTAAATTCATATATCAATTAATCAATTGCTTTTCCGGATAAAAATCCCCTTGTAAATGATGGATATCCTGTAATCTATTGAAAAAAACGGGAATAAAACTACTCTTATTTCCCCAAAAAGAAAAAAGAATCATTCTTTCATAATATTTATAAAATCTTTTAATAATGTCTTCATAAGCTTATAGCGTTCATCATCCAAATCATCATAGTTTAAAAAGCTTTCAACAATTTGTTCAAACTGCTTGCGATCATGCATCCTTTTGGCTATCTCGATCTGCAGCAACAATGTATCGAACACTTCTTGACGTTCAAACTTATGTCCTTTAGCTTCTGCTGATTCAGTCTGTTCCTGCCAAATTGGTTCTGCATTTTCCTCCTGTATCTTCGTTTGATTTTCTGCTAATGTTTCCAGTTGAGGCAGTTGTTCATCAAACGGCGAAAAATTCCTTTCTTCAATATCTTCCAGTCTTACCTGAGCAATGTCATCTTCTTCGTCAGTATCCGATATAAGTTCAGGTTTGACCTCAATCAGCACGTCCGTTTCAGCTTCCGTTTCGACCTTTGACAGAGGACGATCGTCTGCTTCCATGGCTACGGCAGATTCACTCTGCTCTGTCAGCATTAAGTCTTCCAGTTCTGCCAAATAGCCGTCGTGCTTTTGCAAAGGTACCGCAGTGTTTTCGTTTTCCTGTTCAGAATCCAACTCGACTGCCGAAGGAGATAGTGTTTCAAGCTCTTCCAGCACATCCAACTCATTAAGGCCAATCGCTTCAAATTCAGGAAGTTCAGGAGTTATTTCTGCTGTATGCCATAATGAAGCTTCACTAGGATAAACGACCTCATCCGAATTCTCAATGTCGTTTGCATATTTACCGACATGATCCGATTCTTTTTTCACATACATATCCTGCATCTCGTCGAAATGAGCTGGAGCAGACGTTTTTTTCGCATCTTTTTGACCATTATTTATATCTAGAGACTCATATGTGTTTTTCCCTGGAATTTCCGAAATTAATTGCAGACCAAAATAATCCGGAGGTTTCTTTTTCATTTCAGACTTAAATCCGTCTTTCCCATCAACAGTGGCCTCAGACACAGGAAATAATTCAGGGGAGTACTTCTTTGTTAATATCATAGATAATAACAGGATGAGTCCGACCAATAACAGAATGCTCTGCCATAGCTGCATGAATACTTTCGTCAATAACCCGGCAATCGCAATAAGAAAGGATATAGCAATTACTGTTATTTTTCCCTTTAGTGTTAATTTTAAAGGCAGGAAATAAATAATCGGTATAAGTATAATTAAAGATATCAATGAAAATATCAATAACACAGTGTTCATCTTAATCACTCCTTTCCTACTGGGAATTTAATACTACTTTTCAAGCAGATCAAAGCTGCAAATATCACCTTTCATGATGATTTTCAGCAGTTTGCGGCAATAATCATTATAAGATATTGTATAATATTCAACGTATTTTTAAAAGAAAGGAATTAAAGAATCACTGTAATTAATTCTTTTTATAGCATAAA
>NZ_CAMLDX010000173.1 GCF_946478885.1 uncultured Bacillus sp.
CTGCTTAAGTAACGCTTATGGGAATCAGTCGACGGAAGGTGCACGGCAGTTAAATTTATCAATAAAGCAAGGGGCTGTCCCCATAAGGTGTCAGGCATCCACAATTGATCTATATCCAGTGCAGATTTATGCAAAGGGATAGTAGATACCGTTTTGTGGTGCCTGACACTTTTGTTTTTCTAATAAAATACATATATTTTCCCGCTGGTTTTTGAAAAAAAGAAATTATTTACGTTATAATGATTGAAGATGATATTGATATTGGGAAGGGGGCGTAAAGTTGAGTTATCAGGCATTATATCGTGTATGGCGTCCACAGAGCTTTCAGGATGTGGTCGGTCAGGGACATGTCACAAAAACACTTCAGAACGCCCTGCTTCAGGACAAAATCTCTCATGCTTATCTCTTTTCAGGTCCGCGCGGCACTGGTAAAACAAGTGCGGCTAAAATATTAGCGAAAGCGGTTAATTGTGAGCGTGCGCCTATTGAGGAACCATGTAATGAATGTCCATCCTGTCTCGGCATAACAGATGGATCTATTTCTGATGTGATTGAGATTGACGCAGCTTCTAATAACGGGGTTGATGAAATCCGCGATATTAGGGATAAAGTAAAGTATGCACCAAGTGCAGTTAAATATAAGGTGTATATTATTGATGAAGTGCATATGTTATCTATCGGCGCTTTTAATGCTTTATTAAAAACCTTGGAAGAGCCTCCACGTCACGTCATCTTTATTCTAGCTACGACGGAGCCTCACAAAATCCCGCTGACCATTCTATCCCGCTGCCAGCGCTTTGATTTTAAACGGATTACTGCCCGGGACATTACCGGAAGAATGAAGCATATAGTTCAGGAGACCGGAGTCGAATGTGAAGATGAAGCTTTGCAGATAGTAGCGAGAGCGGCTGAGGGAGGGATGCGTGATGCATTAAGCCTCCTCGATCAGGCGATTTCGTTTAGTGAAGAAAGGGTAACCGTTGAGGATGTTCTTACTGTTACAGGAGCAGTTTCACAGATCTTTTTGCTGAAGCTCGCCAAAGCAATCCATCTTCATGATGTGGTAAGCGGTCTTGAATCTTTAGAAGAGCTGCTTTTTCAAGGAAAAGACCCAGTAAGGTTTGTCGAGGACTTGATATTATTTTACCGGGATATGCTATTGTATAAATCGGCTCCCAATCTTGAGGAATCTCTTGAACGGGTTACTCTTGACGGTGAATTTCAAGAATTAGCCGGAGAAACCAATGCAGAGGATATTTATCAGCTGATCCATTTATTAAGTAAGACACAGCAGGAGATGCGTTTTACAAATCATTCGAAGATTTTTCTTGAAGTGGCGATTGTGAAGCTGTGCCAGCAGGAAAATACAACGGCTGTCCGTCCATCTGCTGATCTCAGTCAGCTGCAGCAAAGGATTGCCCAGCTGGAAAAGGAAATCAGAGAATTAAAGCAGCACGGGATTGTGCGGACAGAGGATTCACAGCCGCATGTTCAAAAGAAAACAAGCCATGCGATTCGCAAAGGCTTTACAGCACCGGCTGGGAAAATCAATGAGATCCTTAAGCACGCAACAAAAAAAGATTTGAGGGCGATTAAGGGACGCTGGGCTGAAATGATGGAAAGACTGACAAAATCACAGGCTGCCCTGCTGAAGGACGCTGAACCTGTTGCTGCCTCTGAGCAGGCTTTTGTCATTAAATTTAAATATGAAATCCACTGCCAGATGGCTATGGACAAAATCGATGAGGTAGCACTGGTCATTGAAAATCTTCTTGGCAAAAAAATGCAGATTGCGGGTGTTCCAGAAGAACAGTGGCCCAAAATCAGAGAATCCTTTTTAAACAATTATCGGGTCGATATGGAAGAGGACGATATCAGAGAAGAACTAAATGGAAACGCAGAAGAGCCCCTTATCGCAGAAGCGAAAAAGTTATTTGGAGAAGATTTAATCGAAATAAAAGATTAATCGGCTTAATATACAAAATCATGAAAACATAATATAGTAGTATTTGTTAAATAACGATAGAAGGGAATGAACGTTATGCGTGGCGGAATGGGAAATATGCAAAAAATGATGAAACAAATGCAGAAAATGCAAAAAGATATGGCAAAGGCACAAGAAGAGTTAGGTGAAACAAGAATTGAGGGAACAGCTGGTGGCGGTATGGTCACTGTAATCGTTACAGGGCATAAAGAAATAGTCGATGTGCAAATTAAACAGGAAGTAGTGGATCCCGATGATATAGAAATGCTTCAGGATTTAGTACTTGCTGCGACAAACGATGCCTTGAAAAAAGCGGATGAACTTGCAAATCAAACAATGGGACAATTCACAAAGGGAATGAATCTTCCGGGGATGTTCTAATTTCTAGGAGGCTAAGTTTACATGCATTACCCTGAACCAATATCAAAGCTGATTGACAGCTTCATGAAATTGCCAGGTATCGGCCCGAAAACGGCTGTTCGTCTGGCCTTTTTTGTCTTGAACATGAAGGAGGATACTGTCCTTGATTTCGCAAAGGCACTTGTTAATGCTAAACGAAATTTAACATATTGTTCCATATGTGGTCATATTACAGACCAGGATCCTTGTTATATTTGCGAGGATTCAAGACGAGATCATACGACCATATGTGTTGTTCAAGATCCGAAGGATGTCATTGCAATGGAAAAAATGAAGGAATTTAACGGACTTTATCATGTTCTGCACGGATCCATATCGCCAATGGATGGAATCGGTCCGGAGGACATCAATATCCCATCCCTGCTGAAAAGACTACAGGATGAAACTGTGCAAGAGGTCATTTTAGCGACAAATCCAAATATTGAAGGTGAAGCGACAGCCATGTATATTTCGCGGCTTATCAAACCTTCTGGGATTAAAACAACAAGAATCGCCCATGGGCTGCCTGTTGGGGGAGATTTAGAATATGCCGATGAGGTTACTCTATCTAAGGCGTTGGAGGGCAGAAGAGAAGTCTAAGTTTATGGAGGCTAAACCATGCTGTTTCAGCGAAAAGGCAAACTGCGGAAGGAATTTGATGAAAGATTAATAAATCAAATTCAACTTTCAAAAAAAGGATGGGATCATCAGAACCATCTAGTGGATAATAGTTTTGATCCATTTGGCCAAGTAAGCCTACAGGCCAAAATTTCTGGTGCAAAATATGTATTTTTGTTAAAAGAGGCACGGAAACGTAGACTTTCTGCTATTAAATAAAAGGCTGTACACACTCTCTGGTATATTTTGTACGAGCTATTCATAAGAATTAGGTATCAAAAGCTGGAGGGAAGGATTAAATTGCAGCCGATTGTAGTCATATCAGTGTTAGCTGTCGTCATTTTATTGCTTCTTTTGATAGGCGCGCCACTAAAACCAATTCAATTTTTAGGTCAAGGGATCATTAAATTGTTAATAGGTGCCCTGTTATTATTTTTTCTAAATTTGCTTGGAAATCAGATGGGTATTCATATTCCGATCAATTTTGTCACATCTGCGATTTCCGGTTTATTAGGAATCCCGGGTTTGTTTGCCCTTGTTGCCATTGATATGTGGATTATCTAAAAAGACCGACCAATATGTTCTGACTTCCCCTTCTCTATTCAGGTGCAGTTTTAGCCATTTCTTGGGGTGAAGCCTTAACCTGGTCAGTCTTTTTTTATAAAAATCATAAAAATATATTGACGTGAGATAGTAAACCTAATAATATTATTGAAGTCGTTATGAATCCATTTGAAATCTCAAAAAAAATGATTGACGATGATCTTTATAAATGGTATATTATAAAAGTCGCTTATGAGCGACAGGGAATTGCTCCTTGAAAAC
>NZ_CAMLDX010000174.1 GCF_946478885.1 uncultured Bacillus sp.
CATAATTTTTTGCAATAATGTTGTTATTTGTTGCGTGCTTTAAATTCATCTAAGCCCTCCTTTTATTATTAGGTGGAAAAAATACAAATATGGTGAGAATGCAGTGAATACAATAAGATACTGTATTGCTGACGAACTTCTGAATGTACGGGTCTAGACTTGCGTTATATAGAAATGTATATACTACTACATGCAGGGTTAGCTATGGATGAGTAAGAATCCACAATTTGAAAATCCATCTTGTGTTACAGGCACATGCAATGCTAACAGGCTCATAGGAAGCACCTAAGTTTGTTCCACAATAGATGTAACTCAACGTTGTAAGCTGATAACGTGGAGGGATAGCCACTAGACTAATGAAGAATCATTTAATCATGTAAGCAAATTCTTTATCGATTAATAAGGTTCTCGTATGACTAAAAGAGGTTCACCTTCTACGGAAGGCACCGACTTATTGAAACGGAAGAATTGAGACACATAAAGTGTTGATGATTAAATTGAATTGGATTAGTTGGAACGCCGTATGCGGTGAAAGTCGCACGTACGGTGTGAAGTGGGGGGGAAGCTGGAGATAACGTCAAAAGCTTACCTATCACTATAGTAACGAAAAAAGCCCAATTTCTTAATTTTACTACTGAGAAACTGGTCAGTTATCAAAAAAAATTTACGGTATATTAACGGGAATTCATAATGGAACAGAGGCAGATCCATTTGGCTGAACTCTTAAGTTGTATACTTAGAGATTTAAGCAGGAATTAATTATCTGGTTCCTATTTCTGTACATAATATCGTGGGGAAGAAGGTAGTACTGTGAAAACAACAGGAAATTTTACTGACAAGGCCGATATATATGCGAAATATCGCCCCAGTTACCCTAATGAATATATTGATTATTTGTTTTCAGCTAACCAACTGAAAGGGGATCGGATTGTGGCTGATATTGGTTCAGGTACGGGGATATTTAGCCGCCAGCTGCTTGAAAAAGGTTTAAATGTTATTGGAGTTGAGCCAAATGATGACATGAGAAAGATGGCTGAGCAATCGTTAAAACTATATTCTCGTTTTAAATCAATAAAAGCAACTGCTGAAAATACCACTTTAAAAGGGAATAGTGTGGATTTAGTAACTGTTGCCCAGGCATTTCATTGGTTTGATAAAGAAGCATTCAAAATCGAATGTCAACGGATTTTGAAGCAAAAGGCAAATGTTGCTCTTGTTTGGAATAGCAGAGATTTAACTAGTCCGATTATTAAAGAGAATGCAGAAATTTGCCAAAAGATCTGTTCAAATTTCAAAGGATTTAGCGGTGGAATAGAGGAAATTCCAGAAGTATTTAACAGCTTCTTTAAGGATGGAAAGTATGAGTTTAAAAAGTATCAAAATGATCTGATTTTTGATTATGAAGGTTTTTTGGGAAGGAATTTATCAGCGTCCTATGCTCCGAAAAAAAATGACGAAGAGTATAAAAGTTTTGTTTTTCTCCTGTCAGAGTTATTCGAAAAATACAGTAAGAATGGAACGATTGTTCTCCAAAATATAACGCGAAGCTATCTAGGCAATGTCTAAACAAGAGGAGATTAAGACTCCTATAAAAATATGGCACGGCGAAGATGATACTTTATCTCCTGTAAGTGAAGTGAAGATTATGGAGAAAAGGTTATTAAATGTTGAATCACATTATATTGAAAATGGTGGGCATTTTCTAACTGAAAACGATAAGGTATGGGGGCTATTAACGAATATTCTGGAATATTTTAACTCCGTTGTTTTGACTAAATAAGATCTGATACTATGTCAAGAAAATAGACACAGATTTTTCTACCGCGCTTTCGCTTGGCGGCCTTTATAAAAAGTTTAAATAAAAAGCGATTTAAGCTTTTTTATAAAGGTAAAATCAAGTTGTGCCATATATCATGAAAACCAGTCGCAAATGCAACTTGACACCGGCCTTTGTTTTACGAAATTCCGCCCACTTATGGCTGGTTAAGTTAAGTGGCAGCGTACTTGAATCAATGATTTTCAGTGGCCTATTCTTTCCGCTATGAAAGTGATATCGTTGAATTTTCCACACAAGGTCTAAAAACAGATTGGAAAGAATAACTGGATTAATTTCATTATTCCTTCGTGACAGCTGAGAAGCACTGATCGATTCAAATCCGAGTGTATTTTGAAGATCTTCATCTAAAAGTGCATCACTCATTTCTTCTAAACTCTCGAATTCGTTTAGCTGCGCAACAAGTAAAAGCTTAATATATGCCTCGGTTGTAAGTTTCTTTGTATAGTGATCCTGTTTACATTCTTTGATTTGTTCAGTAAGTTTTTGAAAATTAATGGGTGCAACCCATTTACCAGATGACGAAACTGGTGTATTCTTGTCCATACGGATATCCTTTACTATTGGATTTGGACAGGAAACCACCTGTACTTCCTTTGTAAGGATTTTTTTATTGTATAGACATACCCTTGTTGAATATTAAGTGTATTTTGAATCATCTGATTTAATTTATGCATGCTAGTGTAAAAATATCTATTTTCAACGTCCGTGGTTTTTATCATACTTTTACTTCTATAGAACGAAGCAAGCTAGTTTTGATGCTTTTTTTGTAGGAGTTTAAGTGCAACTCTTCATAATCCTGTAAGTGATAAAAAAAGAGTTGCCGCCGCAACTCGATTTTTATTCAAGCACCCATGCTTTATGAACCCAACATGCACATTCTTTAACTTTTGCTATTATCTAGGTTATCGGGTACCACCTGTAAGATGCGCGTCAAACATATCAATGATTTCAAGGAACCGATCGGCTTCCCGGAAAACATGGTCTGCTAATAGAGGATGAATAATGCTCTTTATTTTACATTGCTCAATTAAATCACGGGCTGTTTTCTTGAAGTCCCTAAGAGATGCGACCGAAACCCGATTTTGATCAAGGAATTGATCTAAAAGTGGAACTGTTTGAGATTGTGGCTTCATAGATTCTAAGTCCCTTGCTTGATACAGCAATTGATCAAAATCATCGCTGAAATTCCGTGCTACATCAACTAGTTTCCTTTCTGACGGATCAAGGAGATGACCAATAAATTTGGCGTGGTCTGCCATAATTCTTAAGAAGAAGACATTTTCTTTAATAATGGCATCTGGAAGCGATTGTAATTTTCCTTCATTTAATTCAATTAATCGTTTTCTAAAATAATTAGCTTCCCTACTTATATGGTCAACTAGTAGTGGAAAATTATTTGCCCCTGGCAATTTGCATGTGAGAATTAGTCCTAATACTTTCCGTTTAAATACGAAAATATTAGTTGCAGCTTGTTGTACCTCTGAATTAAATCTTCTTATTTGTTCGGGGTCTGTTTGATTATTAAAGGAATGTGCAGTGTGTTCGATGTGTTCAAATAAGCGATAAAATTGATTAGCCTCTTGAATTAGTTGAGTATCTTCTGTTCTAAAACCCAATCGAAGAAATAAGGAATGTTCTTTCATGATCCTAGCCCAAAAACGAATTTCATTTAAAGAGCGCTCAACAAACAATCCAGATGTAACACCGGTATCAGCATGCAGAGATGTATCATCCCCGTTCATTCTATAACCTCCCCGAAATAACACTTTTGCTCTATTCATATTTACATAGTCAATCGAATATGCCTTAAAGCAAAAGTTCCGTTTTATTTTTGAAAATTATAAAATAAAGTGGACTTTATCTTTGTTCTGCCTATTACTATCGTTAAAAATCTTAGTTTCCCCACAATCATCTTATGAAACATATTATACATAATTACTAAGTAGTTACAAAAAAACCGCCCCCATACCGACAAG
>NZ_CAMLDX010000175.1 GCF_946478885.1 uncultured Bacillus sp.
TTTTTCAGTGGCCTCCCTGGAATGTCAGCCTTTTTTTCTATTTGCAGTTCTTTTATACTTGTGTCATTTCACATAGCCTAAAGGACGATCCAGAGCGTTAAAAAGCCGGTTTGGAGCCTGCAATTATATTTCTGCTTCAATATCCTGTTCAAGACTGTTATTCTCAAATTGGATTCCCACAACATGAATATTAATTTCTTCTGTTTCTAGAGCAGTCATATTGATAAGTGCCTGACGGATATTGTCCTGAATACTTTGGGCAACAGTCGGGATAGAAACCCCAAACTTCATAACACAATAAACATCCACCTGAATCCCTTCCTCAAGAAGTTCAACCTTTACGCCTTTGCCGTGAATTTTCTTCCCGAAGCGTTCAACAACGCCAGAGGCAAAATTCCCTCTCATTTGGGCAACACCTTCTACCTCAGATGCTGCGATCCCCGCAATAATCTCAATTACCTCAGGAGCAATTTCCACTTTACCAAGACTGTTTCCATCTGGATTCATTTCCAAAATGTTGTTAACACTCATCAAAATGACCTCCTCTTAATCTTCAGAATTCATTACATCATTTAATTCTAGGAATTTCGTATTAAACTCACCGCTGACAAACTTTTCGTTGCTCAGCAATTTCAAGTGAAACGGAATGGTTGTGTGAACTCCTTCAATAACAAATTCACCTAACGCCCGTTTCATACGTGCAATCGCTTCATCACGAGTTTTCCCATATGTAATGACCTTCGCAATCATCGAATCATAGAATGGAGAAATCGTATATCCAGGATAGGCAGCAGAATCAACGCGAACCCCTAATCCTCCTGGGACTAAATACATATTAATTTTACCAGGAGAAGGCATGAAATTCTTCACTGGGTTTTCAGCGTTAATTCGGCATTCAATCGCCCATCCATCGAAGGTTACATCCTCCTGAGCCAAGCTAAGCTTTTCTCCGGAAGCAACATAGATTTGCTCTTTAATTAAATCCGTACCGGTTACCATTTCAGTAACAGGATGTTCTACCTGAATACGGGTATTCATCTCCATAAAATAGTACTTGCGGTTGCGATAGTCATATATAAATTCTACCGTACCAGCTCCAGTATAATCAACTGCTTTAGCTGCCTTTACTGCTGCATTTCCCATTTCAGCGCGAAGCTCGGAATCAAGCGCAGGCGAAGGGGTTTCTTCCAAAAGCTTTTGCAGACGTCTTTGAATTGAACAATCCCGTTCTCCTAAATGAATGGCATTGCCATAATTATCTGCTAATATTTGGATTTCTACATGACGAAAATCTTCAATGTATTTTTCAATGTATACCCCTGGATTACCAAAAGCGGTTGCTGCTTCCCGCTGGGTAATATTGATACCTTTGATTAATTCTTCTTCCGTACGGGCAACGCGGATTCCTTTTCCGCCCCCTCCGGCAGTTGCTTTAATAATAACAGGATATTCGATCTTATTGGCTAATTCAATCGCTTCATCCACGCTATTGATAATTCCCTGTGAACCGGGAACAATCGGCACTCCTGCTTCTCTCATTGTTTCACGGGCAACATCCTTTGTCCCCATTTTTGAAATAGCTTCCGGAGTCGGTCCGACAAAAATCAAGTTGCAGTCGCGGCAAAGTTCGGCAAAAGCTGCATTTTCAGCTAAAAATCCGTAGCCAGGGTGAATCGCATCACACCCTGTAAGCTTTGCAACGCTTATAATATTGGTCGTATTTAAATAACTGTCCTTCGAGGCCGTTGGTCCAATACAGTATGCCTCATCTGCCAGTTGTACATGAAGTGCCTCCTGGTCAGCCTCTGAATAGACTGCCACCGTTTCAATTCCTAGCTCGCGGCAGGCACGGATAATCCGGACGGCAATTTCTCCTCTGTTCGCAATCAATAATTTCTTTATCATTTATGAAGCATCTCCTTACTCAGGCTTAACTAAAAATAACGGTTGTCCATATTCTACAAGCTGTCCATTTTCCACAAGAATTTCTACGATCTCACCGTTTACTTCTGCTTCGATTTCATTAAATAGCTTCATGGCTTCTACAATACATACAACCGAATCTTCGGATACTTTTGATCCAACCCTTACATATGCATCCTGATCAGGAGATGGAGCAGAATAGAATGTTCCTACCATTGGCGAAGTAATTTTATACAAGTCAGAGGTATCTGCTGCTTGTGGCTCAGTTACTGTTTCAACAGCTACTGCTTTTGGCTGTGCTTGAACTTGCGGTGCAGAAGACTTTTGAACATCTGCAACAACTGCAGGTTGTGCTTGCTGTACAGGCTGAGCGGTCGGAACGACTACTGCCTCTCCAAGAATATTTTTCTTCATTTTGATTTTTGTTCCTTCGTGTTCATACACGAACTCATCGATGTTGGATTGGCCAACTAATTTAATTAACTCTCTAATTTCTTGTACCTTAAACATTGTAAAGAACCCCCCTGGTTTTTCATTATTATAACTTGTTAGTCATATCATACGATAAGATATTTTACAAGTTCAATCATGTTTGTTTCATTTTTCTGGTGCACCCCTAAAATGATTACTTTTACATTTTAACATTTTTAAATTTTTTGTAAATTGTCAATGTAATATTTTGTCGCTTTTTTTAGATATATCAAAAAAAGGGAAAGGTATCAACCTTTCCCTTGAAGCACAGAACTTATTTCTTCCAAGTATTTCCTCGAAAATACGATGGTATACAACATTTGGATATAATGGTTTTTGTTACTAATTATTTTACATTTTGAAATTCAACGACAGCATGTAACGGTCCCAATTCACTTCTTACCATCTGAATAATTTCGTTCGCCTTTGTCCGTGATTGTTTCTCCGCTTTGACTGTAATAATAACCTGATCGCCATCTGTACGGACAAGTACATCCTCATAATTCATAGCTTTAATTAAGTTTTCCAATGTATATTCCTGTTGCTCAATTTCGTTTAACTCATTCATTTTCTCTTTTGCTTCACTTCTTTCCTCAACAGAAAGGTCGGTAGCAGCAATCGTTTTTGTCAGTTCTTCCTTCATTTTACTCCGTTCGTCATTCAGCTGCATACGCAGTGTTTCAAAGGCTTCATCGCCTGCCGCATTAGAAATAATCTCCATATCCTTTTCATCGGCTGCAATTGAATCCTGTTTTGCCCCTTCATTCGAATTTTTTTCGCTTTCTTTTTCACCAGCCGGGGTTTTTGCTTTTTCATCTTCCTTTTGTTCACCTACCGCCGCCATATCTGTCGGTTGCTGCTCTGGAGATGTAATATAATAAACAGATAGTACAACGACTAAACTCAGCATCGTTAATAACCAAACGGTTTGTTTTTTCAACAACATCTATGAATCCCCCTTCGTTTTTTTGGGCAGTACGGATACACGATGGCTGGGAACATCAAGTGCCCTTGTCACAGCCTCTATAATCCATTTTCTCACCTGAATATTGTCAGCCCCCTTTGCCACAACAAGTACACCGCGTATAGCCGGTTTTTTCCTTTCAATGACTATTGGAACTTCTTTTTCACCTTCCTGGATGATAACTAGCTGGTCATCTGTTGAATGATCCTCTACTTTTCTTTTCCCACCTTCTTGATCCGTTTCTTCTGTCACCTGATTCTGCGTCTTCGAATTCTTTTCGAGGACCTGCTTTTCAGTCGAATCGACATTCACAACGACAGTGACATCGCTGACCCCGACGACGGCATCTAGGGCCTCCTTTAATTGTGTTTCGTAGGCTTCCTCATAGGAATTAATTTCACTGTTTTCCGAAG
>NZ_CAMLDX010000176.1 GCF_946478885.1 uncultured Bacillus sp.
ATGACCAGTTAAGGCAGCACGGACAGCCACCCTGGCTGTTTCTGAGTCGCGAATTTCTCCAACCATTATTATATCGGGATCATGCCTTAGAATCGCTTTCAAGCCGCTATGATACGTGATTCCCGCTTTTTCATTTACTTGAACCTGCAGCACCCGGTCATTTTCCCGTTCTATCGGGTCTTCTAACGTAATGACATGACGTCTCAAACTGCAGACCGCTTCATTTAACAGAGAGTATAAGGTAGTGGTTTTTCCGCTTCCCGTTGGCCCCGTAAGCAGAATCAATCCGTGTGCATGGTTCATAAGTGCGAGCAATTGCTTCGACCTCTGTGGAAAAAGCGAAAGGTGATAGAGAGGAAAGAATTTCTCTGGTGGAAGAATACGAATGACGAGACTTTCGTTTTGACTCGAAGGCAAAGTTGATAAACGTAGACCGATCCAATGACCGTTCAGCCGGTAAGTACAGGAACCACTTTGCGGCCTTCTGCTTTCACCGATGTCCATGGATGCCGAAAACTTAAAATGAGAAATCAGTCGATTACAATCTTCTTTTGGTAAATACATCCTGGGAATGAGCTTATTCGAAATGCGTAATTGAATGAGGGTATCATTTCTGCGGGGGATAATGTGAATATCTGTAGCATAATTCCTGACAGCCTCTGACATCATTCTGTCAGCCAGCCGTTCAATGTAGCTCAAATTAGGCACCGCCTTTCATAAGAACCAGCTTTGAATGCTATTACTGCCTGCTTTAATAATAATGGAAATACATAAGTTTGTATCGATATTCACAAAATATCCATATATAATTTTTTGAAACATTATTCTACTGCTGTTCAATAACTGTTTTTAATATTATAATTATATTCATATTATAAATTACCTATAGCCGTCAGCAAACTTTGTCGAAAATGTGTGAATTTTTTTCTAAAATTAAATATAAATACTGTTTTACCTTTGACAATAGTATTATAATTGTAGGAAAAAGAGCTGCAAGAGGTGACTTCAATGGAACAAACTTTAAAGATAACCAATGTTTTATCAGATCCGACCCGTTATTACATTTATACCTTTATTACGAAAAGCCATAAAGAAGTAACGGTTCAAGAGATTGCGGACAATTTCAATATTCATCCAAATGTAGCCCGCCTACATCTGTCTAAGCTTGAAGATGTCAACATGCTGGTATCTGAAACGAAAAAAACCGGTAAAGGAGGAAGACCCAGCAGACTATACCGTCTATCAGACGATGTCATTCAATTGCATTTTCCATACAGGGATTATCAACTTTTGTCAAAGATTGCTATGCAAACGATGGCTTCGCTCGGTGAAGCAGGACAAAAAGCACTATTTGCAACAGGTAAACGTTTTGGTCTTGAATTAATCGAACAAGAAATGTCCAAAAATCCGCAAGTCGGTGAAACCTTAACATTCGATCAAAAACTAGATATTATTAAAAGCGCGGCAACATTGGCAGGACTTTCTCCGGAATTCGTTGTAGGCGAAGATAAATCAAAGGTATATTTCCAAGTATTTAACTGTCCATTTAAAGAAGTGGCAGCTGAACATATGGAAAGCATTTGCCATATGCATGCTGCATTTTTAAAAGGAATGTTTGAAGCCTTGTATTCCAACGTGGAATTAATTGAGGGCGATAATATGATTGCCGGCTGTGAAGCCTGTTCTTATCAAGCCAATATTTCAAACTAAGGATCTTGAATCCTATAAAGAAGATTTAACATGGATTTTACCTGTTGTAATCTTGATAATGTCTGAAGGAAAAAGCAATCAGCGGTTCTGGTTGCTTTAAATTTTGTCTATTCAAACAAAAAGCAAACAGTAGTTTACTTTTTCAGAATACTTCATTATAATAAGTGATGAATCTCATAGTGCAAAAGGGAGGGATGACAGGTGGACCGTATGTATCGAGTTTTAGGATTTTGGACAGGTATTTTTGCAGTTATGTTATATTTAGGTGATATGTATACAACGTCCTTACTTTTCTTCGTTCAAACAGGGTTCTTTCTGCTTCTCAGCTATTTAAAGCTTTCCGAGCGTATGTACGTCTATATTTTTGGCGCATACTTAACAGTCTTTTTCATTGGTTTTACATATTGGACAACCTTTATGATGATCCCAGGTGCAAGTGGCAATTAATACGCTCAAACAAAAAAGCGATGAATATTCATCGCTTTTTTGTTTATGAAAACCATTTCATTTATGAATATTTTATGAACATTGCACCTTTATTTTTTGATATTTGACGGCAACAACCTTGCTGTTATTCCTTTCAGAAGAAAAAAGTGACCAATTTGTGAACAATCAACCCTTTTCATAAACCAGATAGTCAGATCCGTTCATTTTCCTGACATCTCCTGATTCACATAGCCTGAAATAAACGATCAGCTTACTCAAGACTACTTTCCTTTTCCTGAACCAGCACCTGAAATGAGGCACTCATACTATTTGGCATGAGCAGACTTTTGATTGCCCGGTTTCGTTTGCTGGCCTCAGAAAATGGATTAGAGTCAAAATGATCCTCCAGTTGATTCAATATCCCAATATGAAGCAGAAATTCGTCTTGGCGCCATTTGCCTAATGTCTGCATCCCGGACTCCTCACCAATCATTTTCAGCGTATCCCAATGAATATGGCTCGTTAAATCCATTTCCCCCGGATGGCTTAATAGATCCTCTATCAACTGGTGCTGATAATAGCCTCTCAGGCTTCCATCGCGCCTGGATGGATTCTTCCACTCCTCACGAGTATAGCCATAATCAACGGTAACGATTAATCCACTCTCTAAAACAGACGCCAACTCAACAGCATACCCTTCCATTGCCAGCGGTATTTCGAGTCGCTGCCCTTCAGCAAGATCAACCTGATAATGATCCAAATAGTTAAGAATGTCAATATTTATTAATTCTGTTTCTAGCTCTACCAGCTGTTGCTCCTTATATGAAACCATCACTTCAAACAATTTACCATTTTGTTTTTTGATCACATGAACAGGAAAGGCATCAAACAATTCGTTGGAAAAAATCATTCCGCTGAAACGTCCGAGATCAGCAAATGATGAGACATGGTGGACAGGCCAGTCTGCGGCCAATTCCTTTTTTTGCAGCTTGATATGATAGGGACTTTTTTCAACGATAAAATAAGTCAATGGCGGATAGTCATTCTCCAACCATTCCTGGAGAAACGCCCTCGCAAATCTGCCGTTTCCGCTCCCTACTTCGCAAAAATGCGCCGGCAGTTTTTTTTCTCTGACAAGGTCAGCAAACCAGCGTGCTACCGTCCTGCCAAAAATATCTGATATATTGCTTGTTGTAATAAAATCTCCTTGACGTCCTATTTTCTCTTTATGGCGCATATAATAGCCATATTGTGGATGATATAAGACCATATCCATGTAATCGGCATAGGAAAGCATATGCCCTAGCTTTTGCTGCAGAACGTGTAACAAATAATTTTTCATAATATCTCCATTAAATATGTTTTTACTATTGACACAGTAATTAAATTATTATATCTTGTATTTAGCAACTTTAATAAATCCCCTCCCATTACTAGAATTCGAACATTCCCAAGGAA
>NZ_CAMLDX010000177.1 GCF_946478885.1 uncultured Bacillus sp.
TTGGCAGGCATGAGTCCGGTCCAATTCCGTATTCATACCAGCCAATTAGCAGCTTCATATAAAACTCTAACTTTTGGGGGTCACCTCAAATCAGGCCCTTTTTTTATTTTTTCCTCCGAACTTTTTAATTAATTTGTAAATTCCATATACAATTGCTGCTAGTACGATAATAAGTAAAACAGAATTTAGCGGATTAAGTAAACCCATTTTGTCGTTGCACCTCCTTAGAAGGCATATAAATCAAATGATCCTGAAGTTGTATTTACAGTCGTATATGCATTTACATAAACGTATACAACTAAGGATGCTGAATATTCTTTGGTTTTATCAATACTCCAGCTTGTTGGTTTTGAACCAGAGGTAGCACCAATCGAACTAGAGTGTACTAAACCAACATAAGTTCCTGAAGTTCCTACCATCCCGTATGCAGAAGCTTTGACATTGTTTCTTATACTTTTAATTTTTGATGATCCTGATGACACCGTTGTTTTATATTTAGCACCATAAGAATGGTTTAATACATTTACTTCAGCTCTTACAGAACCGGCTATTTTAATTGATACACCTTGAGCAGTTTTTGATTTGCTGAAACTTTGAGATGCTGAATTTCCAAACTTCAAATCATATGTTGAAATCCCACCATTATTAGTAGGGGCATTTGCCGTAGATGGGCTAGCATATGCACGAATAAACTCTGTGTCTTCAAGTGAGAATGGTTGATTAATTTCATAATTTGAATTGATCCAATCGAATCTTTCAGCGATTTGTTCTTCTGATAAATTTTTATTCACATCATATTTCAAATCAGAAATATCAATCGGCTTTAATACTTCGGGAATTTCTGGAGTTGTTTGATTGTCCCCAGCGTTTTCGACTTCCTCAGCCGAAGCGCTTGAGAATGGTAGAGTTAATCCACTAATAATACCATAGATAGTAAACCGACTAGAAATTTTCTAATATTATTCATTACTTAATTCTCCCCTTTCGTATTTAAAAATAATATTAACATACTTTTTTTTACAAAAATGGGTTTCTACGGAAAATGGTAGTTTACTACTATATAATGTCTTTATAGTTTATTATTTTGCTACTATAGAACACAATCCACTGTCAATCCCGCATATAAACAGCAGCAAGATCCCAACGATTTTTTCCATGGCTAATTTCCCCATGCACCTAGTCTATCACTTGTTTAACCACACGAAATAACTTTTTATCAGAATCACTTACAATCCCATAGTCAGCTTGCCTACCTCGATCACGATTAGACATAATACGCTCTATCATTGCAGGAGCTTGGTCTAGTACATTTTTTCGCGAAAATAGCTCTCTCATTCTTGCTCGACTATACGCATGTCTAAATCCATGTACGCCCCGACCAGCTTGTGCGATACCAACTTTATGACACGCTTTATTAACTGCTCTGCGTACCGTATCACGTTCAAGAGGTATCAAATGCTCATATTGAGATCCCGGCAGAAAAATGCGGAAAATATACGTTAAGGACATTTTCAAAACTCAAGAGGGTTATTTAAACTGAGATTTTGTTTTAGATATGGGTTTTTAAACAGTTTTTTACCACTTTTTCATTTAAATTTAACTAACGCAATTTTTTCTCAATAACCTTCGTTTTTAAGACTCCGGTAAGGAAAATTAACTTTATCCATCCATAAATTGGCTTAGCGTATATTTTTCGCAAAAATCTGCTTGGACCCCTAGAAGGAGTTAATCAACCTTTTTCAGAGCAACAATATTTTCCAGTGATAGACGAACATATTTTCGTATATAATAAATACGAAAATATGTTCGTTTTTTAGAAAAGGAGATAATATGATGAAGGATAAAGTGATTTTCCTAGCAGATATCCAGTCGTTTTACGCTTCTGTTGAAAAGGTTAAGAATAATGCTTATCAGAATAAACCTCTAGTAGTAGCTGGGGATCCTGAAAGAAGATCAGGTATTATACTGGCAGCATGTCCACTTGCTAAACAATATGGGATTAAAACAGCACAAACCTTATGGGAAGCACAAAATAAATGTTCCGAACTAGTTATTGTTAAACCTCATATGCAGGATTATATAAATGTCTCAGTGGCTATTAATCAGATAATGGAGCAATTTACCGATTTAGTAGAACCATTTTCGATTGACGAACAGTTTTTGGATATTTCCGGAAGTTTAGGCCTATTGGGAAATGAATATGAAATTGCCTATACATTACAGCAGCAAGTTCTAAATGATATTGGGGTGTATGCAAGGATCGGGATCGGCAAAAATAAGATTCTTGCCAAAATGGCCTGTGATCACTTTGCCAAGAAGAACAAGGATGGAATATTTAAGCTAGATGACACAAATATGGACCAACTGTGGGAATTGCCGATTGGAAAAATGTTCGGTGTGGGAAGAAGAATGGAGCGACATTTGCAAAGCATGGGCATCTTTACGATTGGCCAATTAGCCAGGCTTCCAGTCGATGTACTGAAAAAGCGCTGGGGAATCAACGGAGAAGTCATCTGGCAAACCGCAAATGGAATTGATTATTCCCCTGTTTCCATAAAAACGCATGATCGGCAAAAGGCGATCGGTCATCACATGACATTACCAAGAGATTATGCTGAACCAGAGGAGATCAAAATCGTCTTATTGGAGCTTTGTACCGAGGTGGCCAGAAGATGCAGAAATAAGGGATATATGGGAACAACTGTTTCATGTGGTGTTAGAGGAGTTGATTTCACTGCACCGACTGGCTTCCATAGACAATTAACACTACCGATCCCGACTCATTTTGACATGGATATTTTTAAAGCAGCCTATGAACTATTTTTAAAGTATTGGGATCGACAGCCTATAAGAAGCCTAGGTGTTTCATTAACTAACTTACAAGCATCGGACTGCTATCAAATCGATCTATTCGATAACTATTTGGACAGAGAACAATTAAATCATGCTTTGGATACGATATGGGATAAATATGGACGGACGGCCATATATCGCGCTTCTTCCTTAACCGGAGCAGGTCAGGCTTCGGAACGTGCAAGAAAAATAGGCGGACATTATAAATAAGGGTGATAGGAAATGAAAGTGAGTAAATTAAGCAAGGGACATAATGTACGGTGGGAATCGAGTCGGATGATGTTGCCTGAACATAGGGAGCAGTTATTGAAGGAACGGCGTAAACACCTTGAGTTTACTCCTCCTATTTTAGATGAAAACCAACTCGAGGAGATTAATTATGTGATCATGAAAGCAATTGAACAGAAGCAAACGATTACGATTACCTATGCAGAAAAATATGGACCAGCAAAGTTTTGTGGAAGGATTCAGAAGATAGACACACTTGATGGTTCGTTAAAAATGATGAATGATGAAGACACTTTAAAAATTTCTATTAAGTTAATCTTGCAAGCTGAAATTCGCCGTTTTTAAGTAAATTTCCCGTTAAATATTTTATCTCTTTGAGGAAAATTAACGATAATAAATTGATATTCATTCCGCCTGTAATCAACGGACTTTCAACCTTCCTCTAACCGTTTTGATAAATGGAAAAAGGACTGCCTCGTT
>NZ_CAMLDX010000178.1 GCF_946478885.1 uncultured Bacillus sp.
AATATGCTGAAGCCAATGCTTGCCCGGGGAGAACTCCATTGTATCGGGGCGACAACGCTTGATGAATATCGGAAATATATTGAAAAGGATCCTGCACTGGAACGCCGCTTTCAACAAGTACTCGTTCAGGAACCGAATATTGAGGATACCATTTCGATTTTGCGCGGATTAAAGGAAAGGTTTGAGATTCATCATGGTGTTAATATCCATGACCGTGCTTTAGTTGCGGCCGCAACCCTTTCGGATCGCTATATTACCGACCGTTTTTTACCGGATAAAGCGATTGATTTAATGGATGAGGCATGTGCCATGATCCGTACGGAGATTGATTCCATGCCATCGGAATTGGATGAGGTGACAAGAAGAGTCATGCAGCTGGAAATTGAAGAGGCTGCGCTTGCAAAAGAAAGCGATCATGCCAGCAGGGAAAGGCTTGTATCGTTACAGAAAGAGCTTGCAGATTTACGGGAGCAAGCAAATGCGATGAAAGCGAAATGGCAGTTTGAAAAAGAAGGCATCCAAAAGGTACAGGAAAAGCGGGAACTGCTTGAAAGATTGCGCCGCGAATTGGAACAGGCGGAAAATGATTATGATTTAAATAAAGCGGCAGAGCTTCGCCATGGTCGAATACCTGCACTTGAAAAAGAATTAAAGCAAATGGAGGCGGAAATCAATCAGACACAGGGAGAACGATTGCTGCGCGAAGAAGTAACGGAGGATGAAATTGCCAGCATTGTTGCTCGCTGGACAGGTATTCCTGTTGTGAAGCTTGTTGAAGGGGAAAGAGAGAAGCTGCTGCGCCTTGAAGGGATTTTACATGAGCGGGTTGTTGGACAGGATGAAGCAGTACAGCTTGTTTCAGATGCGGTATTAAGAGCGAGAGCAGGAATTAAGGACCCGCGTCGACCGATTGGTTCCTTTATTTTTCTCGGACCAACAGGAGTGGGGAAAACAGAGCTGGCGAAGGCTTTAGCACAAAGCTTGTTTGACAGTGAAGAGCAGATCATCCGCATTGACATGTCAGAATATATGGAGAAACATGCAGTTTCAAGATTAATTGGCGCACCTCCTGGATATGTGGGATATGAAGAAGGAGGGCAGCTGACAGAGGCTGTTAGACGGAAGCCATATTCCGTTATCCTGCTTGATGAAATTGAAAAGGCACATCCTGAAGTCTTCAATATTCTGCTGCAAATGCTTGATGATGGCAGGATTACAGATTCACAAGGGCGTACAGTAGATTTTAAAAATACAGTTATTATCATGACTTCAAATATAGGCTCGCATTTCTTATTGGATCGCTATGAAGGAGAAACTGAGATCAAACCGGAGACAAGGGATTTAGTCATGGGGCAGCTCAAGGGGCATTTTCGTCCGGAGTTTCTTAACAGGGTGGATGAGATCATTCTCTTTAAACCGTTAACCTTAGAAAATATTAAGCAAATCGTGGTTAAATTGATGAAGGAACTACAGGAGAGATTACAGGAGCAACAGATTCAGTTATTCATAAGTGACGAGGCAAAGAAATATCTCGCAGAACACGGCTTTGATCCGGTGTATGGAGCACGTCCACTAAAACGGTTCATCCAAAGAAATGTCGAAACGAAACTGGCTCGGGCGATTATTGCGGGTAAAGTAAAGGAACATCAGGGAATAACGCTTACTGTGGCAAACAATGAAATAGCCCTTGAGATTAAGTGATGTTTCTCCAAACAAATAGAAAAAAGGCTGATCCGATTTAGAAGCTGGATCAGCCTTTCATTTTAAAAAGTTAATGTGCTTCATCTCTGTTAGGCTCGTTTGGAATAATTGCCGAAATAGCATAGATAATAATGGTTGCTACAACAGTTAAGATAGTTCCAACTTTTATGTCAAACGTTATCCCGGACATGGAACTAATAACATATGTAAGCATTTGCATTAAAAGAAAAGTCCAAAATAGAGACCAAAAATATCGCATTGAATTCACCTCTCGCATTATAATATCCTTAATCATCTTAGCATATAAGCCCCAAATAATAAATGTTATTCTGATAAGTTTTCTTTTTCAGTATGTTAAAAATACACGCATCTTCTCGTTTGATACGGAAAACAAAATCATTTAATTAGGCATGCTCCCATTCATTTTGCATAAGTCCACATACATTAATTAATGATCGACCATTCACTATAAGGAGAGATAAATTGGGCGATCCCCGTTTTAATTCAAGGAGGGTGATCAAATGGAGAACCGGAACTTTCGTTTAGATACCGAATGGAACATCATTCATTATCCCGAAAAGCCACAGGGTTTCGGTATCCTAATCATTGGCGATGAGAGACATTTTGTTGACGAACAAACAAGCTTTTGGCTGCAAAATGAAGGAAAGAAGTTACAAATCAATCAACTTCGTGAAGCAGGATACACCATTTTTTACAGTAACTTGTATGGGAAAAACTGGGGAAGTGAAAAAGCCGTCTATTTGGCAAAGCGTCTTTATGAATATGTTATTCGTATGGAAATATTAAATGAAAAAATTCATATTATTGCCGAAGGAATGGGGGCTTTAGTAGCCCTGAAATTACAGGAGGCAATGGAATCAGCAATTCGTTCCATCATTCTTATTAATCCCATCCTATCATTAAAAGATCATCTGGAGCTGGAAATGGATCACAAATTTTTTTATAAAAAACTAATGAAGGAATTAGAGTTCTCCTATGGGCTTAAAGGTCGGGAATTAAGCGTCAAACTGCAGGAAACGGATGATGATCCATTAAAGAACTTCGCTGCTCCAATGAAAATCATCCATGTACTGGCAGATAGACGAGGCTATAAACAATCAAGATTTTTAAAGAAATTATCAGCAAAATGGGAAGAAGAGCAGAAGCCGTTTTCAGTATGCTATATGGTTCCGGAAAAGAAACAGCAAATCGCTAGCCAAATGATTCAATTCTTTAAATTACATGAGGATATTTAATCTCTAAATTATTGGAAATAGATCGTATCCCTGCTGCATAGGTTTAAGATAAAGGTAATTTTGATGTGGATTTAGGGAGGATATTCATGGACAAGGCAATCATTGTTGGCGTTTTTCAATTTTTGGGGTTTCGTCTTTGCCTTTCATTTCTTGAGCAGGGAGTCGAAGTAACTGGGATAAATAGGGGACTGGACGAGGAAGATATATTTTCTGAGGAAAAAAGGCTGCTAATCGGAAGAAACAGTAATTTTGCCGAAAAGGCTCTGACTGAACTGTCGCTAGGAGATTGTTCAGAGCAAACATATGTATTTATTGATAATTACAGTGGCTATATGAAAGAGAATGAGATGATAGAGATTGTACGGGAGGCCCTTGCGAGGACTGAACTGGCAGCATGTGTGATACTGGTACCGCTTCAACAGTACGGTGAAAGGATGGAAGAACTAATAACCCTTCTCCCTGCTCATGATCGAGAGAGGATCGCTTCGATTATTTATTTGCCTATTGTATATGGACCTTGGCAACCGCTCGAATACTCTTTACCGCAATCCCTCTACGAACCG
>NZ_CAMLDX010000179.1 GCF_946478885.1 uncultured Bacillus sp.
TAATTGAGAAATTCTACCTTTATCTGTTTTGAGGGACTTTTTCAGTGGCCTCCTTGTAAGGTTGGGATTTTTTGCACTTACTTTACTTTTTGTCAGTTAAGTGATTTAAACGTTTTCGAAAAACTAGGGATGAGACAGCGAAAACTGCGCAAGCTCCTGCTGATCCAGCAGCAAACATCAACTCAAAGTTTTCTGTTGGGGATTTGAATAACAAAGAGACTGAGAGAATTAAAGCGGCACCACTAAGGCCCAATCCTAATATCGACATTGCCAATAATTTATTCATAGAAACACTCTCAGACTCACGATTTGAAACAACCTACTACTGCACCCATCCCACCAGCTCCAAGAACTGCATATGCGCCAATACATGCTGCACATATTGGGGCAGTAACCGGCGTCGGAGCCGCACACGAACCAGCACAAGCGACTGCAATTAAATAAGCCACGCTACTACCAATCCCAAGCACTATTGCGACGCAAGCTGCAGTTTCTTTTACGCCCATAGGTTGAATGGCAGAAGGCTCTTCTGCAAGTAATTCTTCATCTGACATATAAGACAGCTCGGTATCAACGGACTTAACAAGGGAACCATCCAAATAAGTCTCAACCTTGAAGTTACCAATCTCATTCTTTGTCACCAACATTTCATTTGCCTGCAATACGGTATTATCCTCATCGATGAAAAGAGTGATATTACTAGGAAGACTATATTCCCCATTTATAGGAATTGTAACAGCTGTAACTCCACCACCTACTGTGTAAACATTTGATTTTTCCAATCCGTAAGCATATACAGGTGCTATAGCATCAACTTCCCCGTTCTCGATCGCATTAACCGCTATATTGATCATTTCAGCGGCAGCATCTCCCTCGATTGGAACAATCGAAGCTTCCCCTCCTTCCGCAGAAACCCCCGGTCTTGAAGAAAAACTAAAACAAATCAGGGAAAAAATCATTATCAATTGCAAGAATGATTTTTTCTTCTTCGACATAATATTGTCCCCTATCTCAATATTTTTTGTTGCATTTTACTATTTAGACGTAAATATGACATTTCCCTTCTTTATTTCGATATTTTTCTAAAAAAGGGAATTATACCCACGTACATCGAATTAAGAATTACACTCTGAATGGTTACCATTATCAATGCTCGATATTTTATATATATGATTAGCTTGATGGACAAGGGGGACCCACCTATCTAAGAATAATTTCTATAGATTTTTAGAATTTTAAATCCTTTAATATTGCTAGATAGGAGGGGTCGATTTATCCTTATGGTATCTTTAAATTGGATATGATGGAGAGAATTCCAATCGAAGAAAGGCAATCAGAAATAGAAAACACCTTGCATATTTAACTTTATTCCTTATTGCGGGTAGTGACAGCTTCGCTGGTACTACCCCACTATATTAAAAACAACCGTTTTTGGTTATAGCTTAATATACGTTATCCGCGCTTTGTCGGCTTGACCCATTCAAATGTAAAAGTTTGTTCGATCTTAGATTCTTCTCCGTTAGTACTTACTGAGAAAGTAATATTTTTATCCATTTTTAAGCCTCCATGCGATCCATGGTAATGTTACAGTTGCCTGCCACACAGTAATATGCTGTGCCTATCTTATTCATTTTCTTCAATATCTTTGCAATGACGATACTACCATCGTGTGACACTGCTCCAGAACAACCAAAAAAAGCTTGAAATCGTTTCTGTACCCCATTTTCGACATATGTTATTTCCTTCACTTCTTAGGGTTGTTTTTCGGTTGATTTTGATTGTTATGACGTATTGTCGATGGCTTATTCCAAGGATTATCATCCTACCGATAACAAAATTCCATAATTTGATAGAATTTTACATTTTTAGAAAGGATTTGCTATTTTTTGTAGAAGATGTAAGAGTGTGAAATAAAATTATAGGGTGGGTCATGCATGAAATTATCAAAAAAGGTTACGATTGGATTGATGACGGCTGTTCTTTTAATAGGAATAATGGGAAGTTCGTTTTCAGTTCAAGCAGCGACATCTCAAAACAATGGATTGACCGATGAACAGATGGAATTAGCGCGTGTAGTAATGAGTAGTTTAGAAAATTACACTGACTCGGAAGGAAATGCGCAAATTAAAATCATTAACAAGCACGAACTAAAAAAACAGATAGCTAAAATGAATACTGATCTAATTAAGTTTAAAGATTTAGAAAAAGCCGTTTCAAATTTTAACTATTACATGGCTTCTGGTGATAACGCTGTTACTGCGGCCGCTGATGACGTTGTAAATCAGTTAGCATCTCAACCAGTCCCGTATGGGCTATCATGTGGCGATATTTTATCAATAATTGGATTGATTCATTCTGGTAATCTTGCTCTTGCTGCACTGTTATTAGGTGTTACTGGACCAGCAGCTTTTCTTGTGCCATTTCTTGTTGCAGCAGCCTATACAGCTGGCTCAGTGATTGGTTGTAATTTGTAAATTGCAATAAAATGTAGTGAGACAGGAGAGTTGGATATTATGATTGTTAAACTAAAGGATTTTCGTTTTTCGTACGCTTTTTTAGGTATTACAATAATACTTTTTTCAATTTCCTTTTTAGACTATTCAGATCCATTAATAACTACCATTTTATTTTTGCTACTTGTCAACGTGACGTGTTTCTCTAGTGAGTATTTTTTGGTTAAATTTTATCAAAAATACGAACGACCAAAAGCGAAAGGATATATAATATTTGTCGCAGCACAGTTGGTGTATACAATCTTGATGTTTGCTTTCTTCAAGTATTTAATGACTTAATAATGAATCATAACCACCCTTCCAAAAGGTGGTTTGCACAAAGGCTATAAGCCTAAACTACCGACCAGCGTCTAAAGGCGCTGGCTTTCATTTAGCATTCAAGCCTTATTGCCTTTGCCACTTTTGCAATACTCTTAAAAGGCGTACCACCAACAAAACTCGGAAAACGTACATTTTCAGCGTTTTGCTGGCGGATTAACCCCCGAATTTTGGACAATTACTCTCTTAATCTCTCTTTTTCGTATTTTTTTATTTATTTGTTCTCTATCGCTATTTTTCAAAAAGGCCAAGTTGCTTGACATGGAGCCTCTGCGGGTATGATTCTCTTGCCAAGAAGCCAGCTGTTTCAAACATTGGCATCGCCGGACGAGGCTATCATGCCCGCCACTCCAAATCAAGCTGATGCTTTGAATGAATACGGCCCATTAAACCCGGATCTCCTTGATCACCAATGAGTCTTGCTTTTGATAGAATTCCTTCGGTGACAAATCTAAAATACTCGAATGCATCCGTCTTTCGTTATAGTACTCCATAAAGTTCATCACTTCCTGATAGGCTTCTGCGTAGGTTTGAAACTGCCATCTGGAAAGGCAATCATCTTCAAAAATTCTATGAAAAGACTCAATATGAGCGTTCATATTTG
>NZ_CAMLDX010000180.1 GCF_946478885.1 uncultured Bacillus sp.
GGCTAAAAAATTACTTTGACAGATAGAGTACGTTCCGTTATGATTACTCTGTGAGATAGAACTCTATGAGGTGGAATAGTTTACAGTCAAAGGAGTGACAATTTGATTAGAAGTGATATTATTCGCGGACATTTAGATGCAATTATCCTACGCTTAATTCTTGAAAAGGACCGCTACGGTTATGAAATATCGAAAGAGATTAGTTTACGTACTGAAAATCGCTTTCAAATTAAAGAGGCAACATTATATGCTGTATTTCAAAGATTGGAGAAAAAGGAATTAATTGAGTCTTATTACGGGAGTGTTTCAAGGGGAGGAAAAAGAAAGTATTACCGAATAACTACGCTGGGAAAGGCATTCTTTAAAGAAACAGTTGAAGAATGGAAAAAAACAAAGGAAATTATTAATCTATTTATGGAGGAATTCAATTGAAGCCATTAATAAAGCATGTGAACGAATTATTTAAAGACGTTCCGGAAAGTGAACAAAAAGCAACGGTTATACAGGAAGTGCTGCAAAACCTTGAGGAAAAAGTATGGGACTTAATGGAGCAGGGGAAAGTCGAAGAAGATGCGATTAATAAAGCAATTATTGAATTTGGCGATGCCGAGGATTTAAAAAAAGAGCTCGGAGTCAAACAGCTAGGTAAGCCAACCAAGAAAAACAATACGAAATTAAACCTAGAGTATTCAATCTGGGGCAGTGTTTTAATTATTTCCTTGCTTGTCTTCATCAATGTCTATTATTCACCCCATGTGATTTGGTTTGTTTATCCTACCTTTGCGGTGCTTTGGTGGCCGTTAACAATGTATTTCAGATGGAGGAAAATGGAAGGAGGAGAGTGATTTGAAGAAATATGAAATTGGTTTCGTTGTTACAGGCAGTGTCATGACGATTGTTTTTTTAATCCTGGTTAATTTTTTAACAAGCGCTCAATATCCTTGGTTTATTTATCCAGTCTTGGCTATATTACTGTTTTCTTTGGGATTATTCAGCGTACGCGCAAAGAAATACATACTTTTCTCCGTGCTGGGAAGTTTCTTGCTTTTGCTTTATTTTATTATAGTGAACTATATCCATACACCTGGTTATCCGTGGTTTTCCTATGCGGTGGCCCCCATCATCATGTGGCCGGCTCTTATGATACTAGGAAAGAGGGCTAAAACCATGACTATAGCTCTCATTGGAAGTATCTCATTTATTTTATACTACACACTTTTAAATATCTTTTTAGCTCCTCAGGTTCCATGGGTTATTTTTCCGGCTTTCGTTATTCTTTGGTGGCCGCTTTCACTTTACCACATACAACGAAAATCTTATTTGGGATTCTCTATCTCCGCATCTTTGTTTATCAGTGCCTTTTTTATCAGCGTCAATGCTATCTTCTCACCACAGGAAGTCTGGGCTGTCTATCCGATCTTCACGGTGCTTTGGTGGCCGTTAAGCATGTATTATTTTATCTACAGGCGAAAAAATTAAATTATTTTATATGATCAAAAGGCCCAATATTCCCAATTATTAAATCTATAAATAGAAAACACATGACAAACTTTTTAGTTCAACCACACTAATATTCATTTTAGTATGAAAATCCTGTGGTGCTCGTTTTAATCTGATACAATAACCATAGTTTAAGAAGTATTGACAGTCACCACATGTTATCCATTTAATTTTATAGGGAATGTACCGGATCGTTTTATAGGTAAAAATATATTACCAAAACATTGAAAATTATATCTTACGTGACAGGAGCTTTGTTGGCAGTTAGAAGGTTTATCGATTCAGCTGCCGAAAGATAGAACAAAAAACACTTCGTTCGTTTTGTATTTTTTACAAAACGAACGAAGTGTTGCAGGAAAAAACTTGACGAAAATACTTCAGTACTTTTTCAAGCTTCATATTAAAATTTACAAATGACCCGTACTGGGTTCGAACCAGTGACCTCTTGCCTGTCAAGCAAGCGTTCTCCCACTGAACTAACGAGTCATGATATAATGTATCGATTGCCTATCAAGATGAGGTTCTTCCAACTGAGTCATGAAATCGATTAAAGTCATTTTATATTTTAAATGAACGTCAAATAATTGTCAATTATTTTCCGGATACAATTTAAATTTGAAAAAGTATCTGTTTTAGGAAAAATTTGATTAAAAAAATTCTCATTTGTCCTATTCTAGTTTATCATTGTATAAGAATAGGGATTTTCATGATAGCCATGATTAAAAGGAAGGTAATTATGACAGACATAAGCGAAAATATTACGAGAATTTTATTAGACGGAAAAGAAATCATTCTTATCGGTACAGCACATGTATCAAAGAAAAGTGCTGAACAAGTAAAAGAAGTGATAGAAGCAGAAAGACCAGACTCTGTTTGCATCGAATTAGATGAACAAAGATATCAATCCATTACGGCCGGAAACAAATGGAAAGATATGGATATATTTAAGGTTATTAAACAAAAAAAAGCCGCTTTACTTTTGATGAACCTTGTCATTTCATCCTTTCAAAAACGGATGGCCAATCAGTTGGGCATTCATGCCGGGCAGGAGATGATTCAGGGAATTGAATCAGCGAAAGAAGTCAATGCCGAATTAGTACTTGCCGACCGGGATATCCAAATTACCTTTTCCCGAATTTGGCACAATGTCGGTTATTGGGGGAAAATGCAGCTGCTTTCGCAAATTATCTACAGTATTTTCAGCAAAGAAACGATCTCTGAGGAAGAATTGGAAAAAATGAAATCTCAGGATATGCTGAACTCCATTCTGAATGAATTTACAGTCAGCTTTCCACGGTTAAAGACCCCTTTAATCGATGAACGCGATCAGTATCTGTCGCAAAAAATAAAAGAGGCTCCCGGAAAAAAGATTGTAGCTGTTTTAGGCGCTGCCCATGTTCCTGGTATAACGAAGGAAATAAAGAAAAAACATGACCTAACAAAACTGACCATAGCACCGCCAAAATCAAAGTTGCCAAAAATAATCGGTTGGGCTATTCCCATTATTATTATCTCCCTGATTGCCTATACCTTTTACAACAATCCTTCTGTTGGATTACAACAAACTATCAGCTGGTTTCTCTGGCACGGATCACTATCGGCTCTCGGAACGGCTTTAGCTTTTGGCCATCCTTTAACCATTTTAACCGCCTTTATCGCCGCACCCATTACTGCCCTTGATCCGATTACGGCAGCCGGTTGGTTTACTGGTATTGTTCAAGCACTGATCCGAAAACCTAGTGTCCGGGACTTTGAAAACCTCTCTGAGGATGTTTATAGCTTCAAAGGATTTTGGAATAATAAAGTCACACGCATTTTGCTCGTTATCGTACTTGCTAATCTAGGAAGCTCATTAGGAACCTTTATCGGGGCAGCAGATGTTGTCCGATTGTTCCTTAGAAATTTCCAATAAAAAAGAAGGTATCTCTATCATAG
>NZ_CAMLDX010000181.1 GCF_946478885.1 uncultured Bacillus sp.
CTTCTTTTTACATAACTTGGTTTACAAAGTGGATCTAATCGGGCTCCTTTCGAGAATAAGAAGGGGCCTTTTTGAATTTTAGCATTTTTAGTCATAGTGATTGGAAAAAATGGATTTTGCTGTCATTATGATGAAGATCATGCAAAATCCATTAAGTACGCTATCTTTTTAAGTTGGATAGCGCCAAATGAATGAGGATACAGGGGATTGTATTCCATGAAAGTATACTGGATTGAGGCAATTCCAAAGCATCAAACAGGTGTTCATGTAAAGAAGATAGATGGTTTTGCGTATCACGTTAGAACTCCGAATGAATGAAGTGATGTTGGCAGTTTAAGCATTGTCCTCTCAAAAATTATGGGAGAACGATTATGGTTAAATTCGAAAAATTAAAATATTGACAAACTATATAAGGGTGTTTAATATTTTATATGTAAACTAACTTTATAATTAAGTTAACATATAACGGATAAGCTTTACATGTTTCTCTGAAAAATTTGAACCAAATTAGGATGGCAGGGGCAAAAGAGATTTCACACATTTTAATATTGTTTCCACTAACAAGCATGTTGAAAAAATGAAAGGATGGTAGAGAAACCTTGCAAGGGGAAAAAATTTACAGCGTAAGAATGAGAGCAGCCCAAAATGGATCTCATGAAAATGGTGGAAAGCATATATCCGGAGGAGAACAACTTTCTACATACGGCAGTTTGCAAGACTCTGTAAATGCCTTACTAGAAAAGGCATTATCTCATTCAAGAGGTAACCCAGATTTTATGCAAATTCAGTTTGAAGTGATTCATGAACCAATAAAAAAATTGAACCCTTTACCTATTGGAACAAATGAAGTGAGAAGCATAGAAGAAGGGCAATCAGTTGCTCAAAGTCTTCTGGAGAAAGCGGGAGTACCAACCGAATGTATTGAAAAGATATACAAAGAAATAACGGAATATTCGGATATGAGAGGAGCAGTTTTGTTTGATATTCAATCCGGTTTACGAATTGATAATCGAAATAAAAAAGGTGTCCGCGTTTCACGAATGGACTGGTTAACCACGAATTTTGAAAAATGGGCAGCTTATTACAATATGCCTCTCAGTCAAAGAGTCAAGGAGGCGCTTGTGCTTGCAACAAAGGTGAGTGCGCATCCCGCTACCGTCGCAGAATTATGCTGGTCAGATGATCCCGAATATATAACGGGCTATGTTGCCAGTAAAAAGCAGGGTTACCAGCGAATAACGAAGCTAAAGGAATATGGCGATGAATGCGGCTGCCGAATCTTCTTTGTTGATGGCTTGAGCGATCTTTCTTCATACATAAACTATCTAGAGAGACAACCAATATTCGTTCAGTGGGGGGAAAATAAATGCAACACGAATTAATTGAAAAAAGCAAGAAGTATCTTTGGTTACCATTCACGCAGATGAAAGATTACGATGAAAATCCTCTCATTATTGAGAGTGGAAAGGGCGTAAAAGTAAAAGATATTGAAGGCAAGGAATACTATGATGGGTTTTCAGCACTATGGCTGAATGTCCATGGCCATCGAAAAAAAGAACTAAATAAAGCGATTAAGAAACAGCTTGATTACATAGCCCATTCTACCTTATTAGGAATGACTAATGTTCCGGCAACAGAGCTTGCTGAAAAACTAATTGAAATAAGTCCGGAAAAACTGACACGCGTCTTTTACTCAGATAGTGGCGCAGAGGCGATGGAAATTGCTCTTAAAATGGCCTTTCAATATTGGAGAAATATAGACAGGCCAGAAAAGCAAAAATTTATTGCCATGAAAAATGGTTATCATGGGGATACGATTGGAGCGGTTAGTATTGGATCGATCGATCTCTACCATCAAGTGTATGGTCCATTAATGTTTGAGAGTTTTAAAGCACCTATCCCTGATGTCTATCACTCTAAGAGTGGGGATCCTGTACAATGTCGTGACGAATGTTTAGCTATTCTTGAGCAGTTGTTGATTGAAAAACATCAAGAAATTGCTGCGCTAACAATTGAATCAATGGTTCAAGGGGCCGGCGGAATGATTGTCATGCCGGAGGGGTTTTTATCAGGTGTTCGTGAGCTTTGTACAAAATATGATGTCTTAATGATTGTAGATGAAGTAGCTACTGGCTTTGGACGTACGGGAAAAATGTTTGCCTGTGAACATGAAGGGGTTCAACCTGATTTAATGGCGATTGGGAAAGGAATTACCGGAGGCTATTTGCCCGTTGCCGCCACATTAACAACAGAGGAGATCTACCAGGCTTTCTATGCTGACTACGAAAAGTTAAAAACATTGTTCCATGGCCATTCATACACAGGAAACCAGCTTGGGTGTGCTGTTGCCATTGAAAATTTACGTTTATTTGAATCAGAAAATATTGTAGCGAAAGTAGAGAAAAAGGCAAAGTATCTTCACTCGCTTCTGAAAGAGCTGAAATCACTTCCGTACGTTGGTGATATTAGGCAGCTTGGTTTTATGTGTGGAATTGAGCTTGTTTACTCAAAGGAAACAAAGGAGCCTTTTCCTGCTGCAAAACGAGTAGGGTATCATGCAACGTTGAAAATGAGAGAGCTTGGAATGCTAACAAGACCACTTGGTGATGTTATTGTTTTTATGCCTCCTCATGTAAGTACAAAGAAAGAACTAAAAGAAATGGTTACAATCATGAAAGCCGCCATTATTGAGGTCACAAATGGGGTGACCAGTGTTGATGCTAGATGAATGGCTAAGCCTGAGAATAGAAAAAACAAAAGAGGCAGGTTTGTATCGAGAGTTTCATACGATGAATACGGCTCCACTCCCTGAGATGATGATTGATGGTCGGAGCCAGCTCGTTTTTTCATCCAATAATTACTTAGGGCTTGCGAACGATGCACGCTTGGTCTACACAGCAGAAACCATTCTACACGAATTTGGCGTTGGAAGCAGCGGCTCAAGGTTAACAACAGGTCATACGGATTGGCACCAAAAGCTTGAAGAAAAAATCGCCCATTTTAAGCAAACGGAGGCAGCACTTTTGTTTTCCAGCGGATTTTTGGCAAATGTGGGCGTGCTATCTTCCTTGCCTGAAAAAGGGGATGTTATCTTAAGCGATCAATTAAATCATGCAAGTATTATTGATGGGTGCCGGCTTTCAAAAGCTGATACCGTTGTGTATAACCACATTGATATGAATGATCTTGAAGAAAAATTGAAAGAGACGAATTTCTATAAACGGCGATTTATTGTAACGGATGGAGTTTTTAGCATGGATGGGACGATTGCCCCGCTTGATCGTATGGTCCTATTGGCGAAACAGTATGCTGCTTACGTGATTGTTGATGATGCCCATGCAACAGGAGT
>NZ_CAMLDX010000182.1 GCF_946478885.1 uncultured Bacillus sp.
AATTTTTGCAGGCTTATTATGAAAAATGAACATTATGCTGTATTCTTACCTTGATAGCTATCACGCCATTTTAATAAATTATTTTCTAAAATTCGAACGAGTGAATCGCCTATTTTTCCTCCAAAGGCAAAAATAATAATTCCGACGAACACGACATCTGTTCGAGAAAACTGTCTTGCATCCATGATTAAATAGCCAATTCCTTCACTTGCTCCCATTAATTCTGAAACCACTAATCCGAGCCAGGCCGCGCCAAGCGAAAGGCGAATCCCGAGTAAAATATTCGGCAATGCTGCTGGAACAATTAATTTTGATATTTGTTTAAATCGGCTGAATTGCAGTACTCGTGCTACATCAAATAATTTCTTATCTACACCGCGGATTCCAAGCAGTGTATTGACATAAAGCGGGAAAAATGCTCCCAATGCAATTAATAGCACCTTCGACCATTCTCCCAAACCAAACCAAAGAATAAAGAGGGGTGCCAATGCCAGATGGGGCACCGTCCTCAGCATTTGCAAAGTCGGATCAATAAATTGTTCCGTTCGATTCGATAGCCCTGATATGGTGCCAAATAACAAACCTAAGAAAGCACCAATAATAAATCCAATCACAGCGCGGGTTAAACTGATTTGCAAATGACTGGCTAGTTCACCTGACACAAGCAGCGTTTGAAAGGCTACGAAGATATCAACAGGGGTAGGCAGTACCGTTTTTGAAATATTGAGTAACGTCCCTATCGCTTGCCAAATGATGATCACCATAACGGGCAGAAGCATTCCCCTAAGTGTCGTAACTGTTGACGTACTCAAGATATTTCTTCTCTTATTTTTCTTTAAAGCAGATTGCTGAATATCTTCAACAGATGAAACAAATGGAGCTCTGCTCATATTCATTCACCTCACTTATTGTCTGCTTTCAATTCCTCTAAGGCCTGTTCGATATACGAATTATCCACTACTTTAGACGTATCTAGCTTCTTTGTGATTGCTTTCAGTTCATATTGAAAATCTGCTGTGTCCTGCTGTGACTCGATAATTTTCTCCGAGATTGGCAAGGCAAGGGATTCATTATTCTCAATGACTCTTCTAGCAACCTCCTTATCTATTTTTCTAGCATTTGCGTATAACTCCACCGCCTCTTCCCGCTGTTCTTTTTCAAAGAGACGAGCCTTTTCGTATACTTTTAGAAATAGAACCGTTAAATCTGGATGCTCTTCTGTAAATTGGGAACGAGCAATCACAAATGATGGAGAGTATACTTGTAATGATTCTCCATCTGCCAGAACTTTTGCTTCATTTTTTAAGACTTGAATCGATACAAACGGCTCCCAAATCGCCCAGGCATCAACAGCTCCTGATTCAAAGGCAGGCAGTGCTTCATCAGGCTGCAATTGGATGATCTCCACTTCCTCCGGCTTTAAACCTGCACGATCAATAGCATGATACAATAAATCAAACCCGCTGCTTCCCTTGGCTACAGCTACTTTTTTTCCTTTTAAATCCTTTAATGAGTGAATCGTGCTGTTCTTTTGGACAAGAATTGCATTTCCTTTTAAACCATCTGCGGCTAAGGAGATTTCTTTAAAGCCAATATCCGCAGCCTGTGCGGCAATAACAGGTGAATTACCAACATACCCCAAGTCGAGTCTATTAGCTGCCATTGCTTCAAAATGGGGAGGTCCGCTTTGAAAAACGGTCCAATTGACCTTTACTCCAACCTTTGCGAATTCCTCCTCAAACCAGCCTTTTTCTTTGGCAATTAAAAGCGGTCCAAGAGTTTGTTGGATCCCAATATTCACCGACACGTTTTCTTTTTCAGTTGATGATTTCTCCTTTATAACGGGAGAATCTGATGTGCATCCCGTTAATGTCATAAATAATATCACTGTGAACATAATCGTCAGTATCTTTCGTTTCATCCGTATCTCCTCCTAAATACCTGAACCATCAGCAAACTGCTGGTCCTCCACTTTTTCAAATTCACCCAAAACCTTTTGCCGATATGCCTGAAATGACGGGCTGGTTCTTTTCCTTGGATGCGGAAAATCAATCGGTATCACCTTGCAAATCTTACCCGGCCGCGCACTCATGATTAACACCCGATCTGCAAGATAAATCGATTCATCAATATCATGGGTGACCAAGATCATCGTCGTTTTCTTTTTCTGCCAAATCTCTAAGAGTACATCCTGCAGGTGATTTCTCGTAAAGGCATCAAGAGCACCAAAAGGTTCATCGAGCAGCAGAACCTCTGGATCCCGCAGCAGCGCCCGCGCGATCGCAACCCGCTGGGACATTCCCCCGGAAATCTCTTTTGGATAGGACTTTTCAAATCCCTTTAAACGGACAATTTCTAAAAGCTCATCCACCCTTTTCCGAACCTGTCTATCCTTTAATGAGAGGTCAGCCGCAATATTTTGTTCCACTGTCAGCCAAGGAAATAGTCGATGTTCCTGAAAAATAAATCCTTGCTTAATACTCGGACCCGTAATGAGTTTGCTGTTCAGGCAGATAGTCCCGTTAAACTCGTTATCCAGACCAGAAATCAGCTTCAAAAGAGTACTTTTACCGCACCCGCTTGGGCCGATAACCGTAACAAACTCCCCTCTATTTACCTCCAGATTAATCTCCTGTAGTACCTCCATCTTTGTCTGCTGACTGACAAATGATTTATGTACTGAAGTAATGGTTAGACTCATAATAGTTACCTCCTGTTATTAAACATGTCATGACAGCGATTATCACAGATAAATCATGTATCATATATAATTTAACCTATTAGTATAGTTGATTTAAGAAATTAAAAATGAAACAACCGAAAAATCAACAAAGAGGGGGTTCTCTCTTTATTGAATTTCCGGTTGTCCGGTCAATTCAAGCTTTTTTTATCAACACCAACTATTGTAATTTTGTTTATGAATGAATATTACCGAAACCGGAAATATTCTGTCAATAGTTTTTATAATTATTCAAATGAATTTAAT
>NZ_CAMLDX010000183.1 GCF_946478885.1 uncultured Bacillus sp.
TGTTTACAGCCATCCAATTGAACCGGTGATGCCATCTTTTTGATCCACCTCGGACATGAACTTGACCCACGTAAGACATAACTGACCCACCCTCCTATATAATGAAGGAGCACATACGTGCAAATTTATTATATAGGAGGTTTTTTTGTGATTAAGTATCGAGAAATCTTAAGGCTTCATGCGCAGGAAGTCACACAAAGGGGGATAGCTTCAAGCTGTGGTCATTCTAGGAACACGATTAGAGAAGTAATTCGGCGAGCGGAAGAGAAGAATATTCAGTGGCCAATCGAACAGGACACGACAGATCTTGATCTACAAATGATTTTATTCCCTGAGAAAAATGTACTTTCAGACCATCGTCGAAAGCCTGATTGCGGGTATATTCACAAGGAATTGGCTAAATCTGGGGTAACACTCTCTCTTTTATGGGACGAGTACTCTTTACAGTGCATGGCAAACAATGAAATTCCGTACAGTTATCGTCAGTTTTGTAGATATTACAACGAGTATGCAAGAAAAACCAAAGCAACAATGCGCATCAAAAGAAAGCCCGGGGAACAAATGGAAGTAGACTGGGCAGGTCAAACTATGCATCTCACAAACAATCTAACAGGAGAAGAGATTCCTGTTTATATTTTTGTTTCTGCATTGCCATGTAGTCAATATGCGTATGTAGAAGGGTTTTTATCCATGGATGTAGAGAGTTGGATTACAGCCCATATCCATGCTTTTGAGTTTTATGGAGGAGTGACGAGGATTATTGTTCCCGATAACTTAAAGACCGGGGTGACAAAATCTTCACGAACCGACCCAATTATTAATCAGAGCTATCAGGAAATGGCTGAGTATTACCAGACTACTATTATCCCAGCACGTGTACGTCATCCAAAGGACAAACCAAGTGTAGAGGGGAATGTTGGTCATATATCAACTTGGATCATCGCCTCCCTTCGCAATGAAAGGTTCTTTTCATTGACTGAACTAAACAAAGCGATTAAAGAAAAGTTAGATGTGGTGAATACAAAACCTTTCCAGAAGAGAAAAGGAAATAGGCAGAAGGCATTTTTAGAAGAAGAAAGATTTGCATTGATTCCCCTGCCTCTTTCACCATATGAGATTGCCAGCTGGGCAAAGACCGTTGTCCAACCTGACTATCATATAAAAGTTGATAATAACTATTACTCTGTTCCCTATGATTATATCAAATGTGTGGTAGACGTTCGAGTAACGAGGAATATAATTGAAGTGTTTTATAAAAATATCCGGATTGCTTCTCACAAAAGATCAAGTAAGTCAGGCGGGGATTTCAGTACCATTCCTGATCATATGCCTAGGGACCATAGAAAGTACGCATCATTTGATAAAGAATTTATATTAGAATGGGGTGCCGCAGCTGGCCCTTCCACCTTACTAACCATTGAGAGAATTCTAGAATCTTATCCAACGGAAAAGCAGGGACTGAAATCTACCTATGCATTGATGAAAATGGCCGATAAATACTCTATCGAACGAATAGAGAGGGCGTGTGAAAGAGTCTTGTCCTATGCGCCAAGACCAAAATTAAAGAGCATACAAACCATCCTAAAAACAGGACACGATAAATTACCATTAGAGGATACGAGCAAACAATTTAGCACGTCAAAAAATGAAAACGTTTACAGTTTTACTCGTGGCGCTGATTATTACGGAGGGAATAATAATGACAATTGATAACACCTTAACAAAATTAAATGAAATGAGAATGTCTGCGATGGCAGAAACATTTAGAGAGCAGTTGAGAAATCCAGAATATCAAGAACTGTCTTTCGAAGAACGATTTGGGTTACTCGTTGATATTGAATGGTCTAGAAGACACAATAATAAACTAGATCGTCTAATCAAATCAGCTGAATTACGTGATACACAGGCATGTATCGAGGATATTGAATATCATCCGGATAGAAAGCTAAATAAAGAGCAAATTTTGCGATTAGCAACTGGTAATTATATTGAAGAGCATCACAACATTATATTAATGGGCGCTTCGGGAAATGGAAAGACGTATTTAGCCTGTGCATTTGGTATCGCTGCATGCCGTCAATTTTACAAAGTGAAATATATTCGATTGCCTGACCTATTGGATGAATTAGCAATCGCAAGAGGAGAAGGAACATACAGAAAGGTAATGAAAAAATACAAGAATGTAAACTTACTCATCTTAGATGAGTGGCTATTAACTTCATTAAAGGAGAACGAAGCAAGAGATCTTCTTGAAATCATAGAAGCACGCCATCAGCATGGTTCCACCATATTCTGTTCTCAATTCGATCCCAGAGGATGGCATGATAAAATTGGAGAATGTACACTGGCAGATGCGATTCTAGACAGAATTGTGCACGATTCTTACAACATACTTATTGACGGTAAAGTATCCATGAGAGAACGTCACGGATTGGCGGTATCCAAATGATTCCTGAAGAAGTCGAACTCCGTATAGCGAAGTATTTCTTTCATAAGTATTTACCTGATGAAGTAATGCGGGAAGTGGAAGATCAACTACTACCTCCATGTATTTGGATGGATGAAGAAGAATTAGACCACGATGAACTTGTTCGCTGGGCTCTTGAGATTATTGATAAACAACTAGACGGTAAAATCTTTAAATAAGCTAAACAGCCATTGAAATGTTATTGTTTCAATGGCTGCTTATTAATCTACTAGTGGCTCTCTCCTTCGTACTTACCGGTTCAATCTGTCCCCAATACTCAAATGGAACGGATTGCATCACTTTATCTATGTAAAAGTGGATCACTTTTGTCATAAGTGGATCAATATCTTGTCCGGAGTGGGTCAAAAAGATGGCAGAGGTGGAAATAACCTATGTCCTTCTTCA
>NZ_CAMLDX010000184.1 GCF_946478885.1 uncultured Bacillus sp.
AAACAGCTAGAATTAACGTTGACATTTTTGTTTGTTTAGTTTTCAAAGAACAATTTCCATTAGTTTGCCGCTTCAAAAGCAACTTTTTAATATTAACATGTTGTGATTAATGAGTCAATATCTTTTTAAATTAACATGTTTAATAGTTGTATATTTCTTAGCGACGCATATTAATATAACATGATTTTTTATAAAGGTCAATAACTTTTTTGCTAGAATAAAAGTGCTTCGTTTGCTCTATGCTATTATACAATATTAATAGTAAGCTGCGGTACAGTATATATTGAATTGTTGAACTCTGTGAAATGAATGAGATTAGAGAAAGGGGAAATTCATGAACAATAAAATAGCTGTTGTGACAGGGGCATTGAGCGGGTTCGGTTTGTTATGCGTAATCGAACTGGCTTGTGCAGGATTTATCGTTGTTGCTACCATGAGAGATGTGAATAAGGCAGAGCCCTTATTGAAAATGGGAAAGGAGAAGAATATCGCGGAACAAATCCATATCCGTCCCTTAGATGTTACCTCAGGCAAATCGATCGAACAGTTTGAAACTCTATTGAAGGCTTTTCCCTCTGTTGATGTCTTGGTCAATAATGCAGGATTTGCCTGCGGAGGTTTTTGTGAAGAACTGACCGTTGACGACTATCGAAGACAATTCGAGACTAATTTTTTTGGAGTGATTGCGGTTACCCAGACAGTTCTCCCCCTTATGAGAGCAAACGGGAGAGGGAGGATTATCAACATGAGCAGTATCAGCGGGAAAATCGGTTTCCCCGGCTTATCTGCTTATGTCTCCTCCAAACATGCGCTGGAGGGATACAGCGAAAGCTTAAGGCTGGAAGTCAAGCCTTTTGGTATTGATGTTTCGTTAATTGAGCCCGGATCGTATCAAACAAAGATATGGTCCAGCATGAATCGAATTAAAATAAAGGAAGGTTCAGCCTACATATCCTATATGAGAAATCTAATGAGTAAAATCGAAACAGGTAAAGCTACCCACGGCGACCCGAGAGATGTCGCAAAGCTAGTTGCCTCTATCGCCTGCCAGACAGCAGAACCGAACCTCCGTTACCCAATTGGAAACGGGGTGAAGAGAACCCTGTTCCTCAAAGCTACCTTGCCATGGAGATGGCTTGAAGCAGCTATTCTTAAAAAGCTAAACCCACAAAGGGATTAAAAGAACCGGCCAATCTTCCGGCCGGTTCTTGTTCTATCTTTGTTTTATTTTAAGAATATAAAATACAAAATAAATATGATAAAGAATAAATACATAATCGGACTGATTTCCTTGCGGCGACCGCTAATCATCATTGTAATCGGATAGAAGACAAATCCTACAGCGATACCTGTTGCTATGCTGTATGAAAGAGGCATCGCAGCCATTGTTAAAAATGCCGGTACTGCAATTTCGAACTTCGTCCAATCAATTTTTCCTATCGAAGAAACCATCAATACACCAACAATAATTAAAGCTGGCGATGTTACAGCTGGTGTAACAATCTCTAATAGAGGAAAAAAGAACAATGATAACAGGAAGCAACCAGCCGTAACAAGAGATGCAAATCCGGTGCGTGCACCTGCAGCAACGCCGGCAGATGACTCTACAAATGATGTAACCGTAGAGGTTCCTAGAATAGAACCTGATACAGAAGCGATGGAGTCAGAAAGCAGTGCTTGTCCTGCTCGAGGCAGTCTGTTGTTTTTCACAAGGCCGGCCTGGTTTGCCACCGCCACTAATGTACCTGCATTGTCAAAGAAATCAACAAACAGGAAGGTTAAAACAATTCCCACCATCGTAGTTGTATAGAATGACGGGTCATTAAATGAAGTAAAGACCTGCCCAAAGGTTGGTGCTAGACTCGGTACATGATCGACAATTCCTGACGGCTTATTAATCAAGCCGAAAATCATCCCGACAATTACCGTTATTACCATTCCGTAAAATACACCACCTTTAATTCCCCTAGTCATCAAAATAACGGTGACCAAAATTCCAAAGATAGAAAGAAGTGTTTGCGGTTCACTTAAATCGCCGAGTCCCACAAGAGTAGCATCATTATTTACAATAATTCCGGATGATTGCAATCCGATAAACGTAATAAATAAACCAATACCGGCTCCAATGGCGTGCTTCATTTCTGCCGGAATAGCATTAATCAGCTTTTCCCTAAGACCTGTTAACGTTAATATTAAAAAGAACACACTTGAGATCAATACGGCTCCAAGAGCATGCTGCCACGGAATCCCGCTGCCAAGCACAACCGTATAGCCAAAGAAAGCATTCAACCCAAGACCGGGCGCAAGTGCCAGCGGATATTTGGCGACTAATCCCATAATGATAGAACCTATGGCTGCGGACAATGCAGTTGCAACAAAAACAGCGCCATAATCCATTCGAAGTGCATCGGGTAAATCCGGAACATTCGCTAAGGTTAATGTTACTGGGTTAACCACCAGAATGTAGGCCATTGCAAGAAACGTTGTAAATCCGCCGAGGAATTCCTGACGGTAGCTCGTTCCAAGCTCTTCAAACTGAAAATATTTCTTCATGAAGCTCCTCCTATAGTTAGTCATTTGTTAGATGACCTTTAATAAACATGATCATTCTCCACCGTAGGTTTCAAGTATAGAGTACCCCAAAGTACGCTATCACCACACATCATGTTTTCAGAAAATAAAAAGAGCACCCCGATAGCATATCGAAGTGCTTGACCACAAAACAAAAGAAATATAGACCTTGTATCTAATTCCTTTCATTTTTAACTCGTAGTCAAGCTATTTACGGCAGCTTGGTAGAAACTTTTGGGCCATATCCCCAAGATTATACGAAGTTATT
>NZ_CAMLDX010000185.1 GCF_946478885.1 uncultured Bacillus sp.
CAGCAAGGAACTAAAGCAATACCTTTCTGTTATCAGAGAAAACGCAGCGAAAAGCGCTACTCTTTTGGGTCAGATGCAGTACACCTCTGATCTTGAAAATATGGGCGTTGAACTGCACCCCGTATCAGTAAATCTGCCGGAGTTCTTGGAACAAAAGGTGCAGACCTACCAACTGCAAGCCCAGCAAAAATCTGTTGAGCTTGCTTTGAATATAAAAGAAAATGTGCCGAGCTGTATTCAGATCGACATGGAACGACTGACAAGGATTTTTGACAATCTCATTTCAAACAGCCTGCAATACACCCCTGCTGATGGACGGATTGATATTGAAGTCAAGACGGAAAACGATCAGATTTGCTATACGGTCAGCGATACCGGCTGCGGCTTCAGCTCAAAAGATTTGAAAAAAGCCTTCGATAAGTTTTACCGAGGGGACGACGCTAGACCCACAAATGGAGGACACTCCGGCCTTGGGCTTTACATTGTAAAACAGTTAGTGGAACAGCTTGGAGGTAAAGTCCAAATTAAAAATGCACAAGACGGCGGAGCCTGCGTCACGTTCCGGCACAAGCTGACCCTCTCTCTAGATAGCAGGAGGTGATTCCCCGTGAGTTTATATTTGGGAGATATTAAATCGGCACTTCTCCTTTTTCCGCTGATTGCCTTTGTATTTACAATCCCGTATATGAGTTACAATTACCACAAAATGGGCCATTTTTTGAATAAAGACAAAATCGACTTGACAAAAAAAGTCTAATTAAGCTATACTCTTAATCTTGTTTAGTCTAATTAGACTATTGCAAACAAAGAAAGAAGGTTTTTCTATGAAATCTATATTATTAATCGGACAATCAAATATGGCAGGCAGAGGATTTATTGAGGATGTACCGCCAATTTATAATGAGCACATAAATATGTTGCGAAACGGTAGATGGCAAATGATGGCGGAACCGCTTAATTTTGATCGTCACGTATCTGGTGTTGGGCCGGCAGCCTCTTTTGCTCAGGCTTGGACAGAGGATCATCCGGGCGAGTCCATTGGGGTAATAACATGTGCCGAAGGAGGAAGCTCTATTGATGAGTGGACAATTGATGGAGTATTAACAAGACATGCAATTGCTGAAGCAAAATTCGCTATGGAAACAAGTGAAATAGTGGGAATTCTGTGGCATCAAGGAGAAAGCGACAGTTACGGAGAACGTTATAAGACGTATGAAGATAAATTGCTTTCATTATATAAACACTTGAGAGAAGAATTGAATGCCCCAGATATCCCGATTATTATCGGGGAGTTGGGACATTACCTTGGAGAGGCCGGATTTGGAAAAAGTGCTGTAGAATATAAACAAATAAATCAGATATTATCTAAAGTTGCTCATACCGAAAAAAATTGCTATTTTGTAACATCAAAAGGCTTAACAGCAAATCCAGATGGCATTCATATTAATGCTATCTCCCAAAGAAAATTTGGATTAAGATACTATGAAGCTTTTTCAAAACAAAAGCATGTTTTAGATATTTTGGACATAGAGCATGAATGGATTGAAAAGGAAGCAAAACGCGGACTAACTAAAAATGAACGTATATTTGTTCAAAGTATGAAGTTTGCCTTAGGACAATTGAGCTTTGAGGAGTTTTCTATTAATGTCTCCAATATTAATGAAAGTAAGTAAAGCAAAATTAATCTCATTTTATGAGGAGAGATCAATTGATTCCACTCTTAATCTTAGGTTTGTTAAAAGAAAAACCAGGTTCATATGGATATGAACTTTTGGCAATTATGAATGAGCGAAATTACGAGTTTGTAGTCAATTACACCAAAGGTTCATTTTATTACAATATTCAACAGTTAGAAGATAAAAGATTAATTCAACGTATTTCTGAAGTGGGGAAATCAGAATCGAGGGAAAAAAATAAATACATTCTTACTGATTTAGGAATTACAGAGTTTAATCGTTTAATGACTAAATATGGGACAAAAACGGATTATGTAAATCTTTCCTTTTATGGTGCTATGCTTTTTGGAGATGAATTCGATAAGGAAAAGATGAGGGAAATAATTCTTGTTCAGATTAAACAAACAGAGAAAAAAATTTCTCTCATAGAGGATGCTTTAGCAAATAGATCAACTCTCATGAAGAGTTTTGTTCGTATGTTAGAAAATTCCCTTTCACACCATAAAGTTAATGTAAATTGGTTTTATGAAATATTAAAGGAGATTGATTCAGAAGTATAGTGGGAAAAACAAAAATAAGGATTTATTGTAATTGCGGATTGAGAAGAAAATTGTTAAACAATCGGGCGTTTTAATTTAATAAAAGAAGAGCACATTTCAGAGGTAACCATTTATAAGTGGATTAAAGCTCTATCACCAGTGGACGGAACGGAAAATGGATTAACCCCACAGGACATAGCTGAGATGCAAAAAGAAAATCTTCGAATGAAACAAGAGATTGAAATCTTAAAAAAGGCTATGACCATATTCGCACGAAAGTAACAGACGCTGAGCTAACGAAGGTAATTCAGAATCAAAAAGATGTGTTTCCCATTCAAGTCATGTGTGAGGTACTTGAAATACCAAGAAGTACGTATTATCAATCTTTAACGAAAACAGAATCAAAACGGAATCAGGAAAAACGGCAACTCTTGGAACAAATCAAGTAAATTACAATAAAGTCATTTAAAAAATAATAAAGTTGTTCAAAAATTCTTACGTCATAAACTAACAAGCAGAATAGTTGTGCGAAATGCTTCTAGCCTAAATTGAGATTGGTAACAATACTCAGGTAAAGGCTAGACAGTTCCT
>NZ_CAMLDX010000186.1 GCF_946478885.1 uncultured Bacillus sp.
GGTTTTATCGGCTTAATCAGCATGCTTATGTCAGGTTATATCCTAATATTTTTGGGTTCAAAGTTAATGGTGCTGTCAGCCCGCATTAATGCGAAATCCTATGAGGAATTTAATGAATATTTGTTTGGTAGGACATTAGGAAAAGTAATCAATCTATTATTGATGATGATGCTGATAGGAGTTTGTGCTGTAATGCTGGCAGGAGCTGGAGCTGTCTTCGAAGAACAGCTGGGGTTTCCAAAGCTAAGCGGTATTTTATTAACCATCATCTTATCTTTTATTGTGATGTTTGTTGGAATTAAGGCATTATTTGCTGTGAATACATTTGTCGTTCCGCTGATGATTGCCTTTAGCTTTATCTTGATGCTATTATCTGTCCGGCTTCCGAATTTTTTTGATCAATTATTATATATACCGTATGTAGAGGATGGATGGAAAGCAGTAGTAGCGCCTTTCTCTTATACCGCCTTTAATTTGTCCCTTGCCCAGGCGGTATTAGTTCCTGTTGCTTCGGAAATCAAGGATGAGGCAACGATTAAGCACGGTGCAGTTCTAGGTGGGGCGGCATTAACAGTCATTTTGATCGCTGGACACTTAACCTTGATCATGCTGCCGGATTTTACAACCTATGAAATTCCAATGGCAGTTATTATGAAACATTTGGCATCAGGTTTATATTGGGTTTTTATCCTCGTAATCTATGGCGAGATTTTCACTTCAATTATCGGAAATGTATTCGGCTTGGAAAAACAAGTTAATCAATATCTATCGATTCCGAAAATGGTGACGGTAACAGGGATATTTGCTATTACATATCTATTAAGTTTGTTCGAATACAGCCGTTTACTTTCGTACCTTTATCCGCTCTTTGGATACGTCAGTATCATCTTCATCATTTTATTGTGGATGAAACCTGACAATGAATAGTAAAGGTACAGAGTTTATCTGTACCTTTACATGAATAATGGGACATTATCGGTTTAGTTTCTATCTGAATGGAAATAAAACAAATACAAGTAATTCAAAAACTAAATGAGATATGATAATCATACTCAGGCTTCTTTTCCAGGCATAAAGAAAGCCCCAAAAGAGACCTGCGATAAGAGCGGCAGCAAAATGAATAAAGTATCCTGAATACAACTGAACAGAAGCATACAAAATCGCAGCGAGAATCACGCTGCTTTTCATGCTTATTTTAGAAACAAGCATTCTCTTCAGTACAAATCCGCGCCAAAATAACTCTTCACCCGGGACAATAAATAGGAAGAGAACAATATAGTGCCAAATTTGTGAAGGTGCAAAATAACGATATAGTCTCGATATTTCTCCAGCAAATGGTAAATGGAGCAAGCTAATCAGGAAGTTCCCTGTCCAAAATAAAGCGAAAAGAATAATTCCCGAAACGATTCCATAAAGACTATAAGTAAGAAATGAACTTTTAGCATCTGCTTTAAGATAGAAAATGGCATAGCTCATGAGCAGCAGCCATGTTGCTGTAAACATATACCAAAAAATCGTCCTATCCTGAAATGTAAAATACATCAATAGATGTGCGATGACTAAACCGATGATTAGACGGATATCTATCGAAAGTTTATTCACTGAAATACCCCTTCCTTGTTGACAACTTCCATTTTACAAAAAATATATCAATATGTATAGAAGGGTTAAACATATTCAATGATTTTTAAAATATGGGGAATCGTTCCATAATGAATGGTCTCCTTTTCGGGAGATGGGGATAAAAATAGCACGAAAGGCAAATCCTATCTTTGAGCTTCGAATTCATTAGTGGAAAAGGAAGGGATTTGATGAGCAAATCTAAAAAGGAAAAAGACAGAGCCTGGGAAGTGAGAAAGCAAAATCAGCGTCCGCATGGCAAGGTGAAGAAATTAAAGGAATTGATAGGTGAAGGAAGAGAGTCTCAGTGAAATGAGGAAAAGGCTTAAGAGATAGGCTGCTTTCGACAAGATAAGAACTGAAATGTATGTATGTTGCTCGCTGCTGCCCGGAGCAGAGACTGATACTCCGGGCAGCAGGCAGAGGTGTTAGTCTGACTACTGTGTTTCTGAGAGGATCAATAATCAAAAAAGAAAAGGTTTAACCGGCTGAATCACTAATTATTTTATAGTTTTTATGATTGACAACGGTTCTGGGTTCTATTTGTAAGTCTTGAAAGTTCTCCATATACGTTAAGTCTACAATTACTGAGTTTTCATATACTTTTTCAACTATTCCTTGTAAGCCTTCTCTAAATTCGACAACATTGCCTATTTCTGCCCTTTTCAAAATCGTCATCACTCCTCAGTATTGAATTTAATAAACATTTTGCACTAATTTTAAGTATTCGTAAAGGATTTTATTATTTATTTCAAGTTTTTTTCATGATGTATTTATGCTATAAAGCAAGTGTCAATCATTCACATATAGGTTATCTAATAAAAGTAGACAGCAAAAGAGTTTTAATCGTTATGCTTATGATCGTTTTTAACGGATTTCCGAAAGAAGTCTCCCATCCTCAAGGAATGTGAAGGGCGTAGCCCAATGAGTAGGTGGGAGATGAATTTCGGTTGGCTTCAGCCAAAGGTTCTGATATAATCAGTCTTAGATAGGAAAAGGATGGATATCTCAATAAAATTGGATAACAATAACCATTCAGTATTGATAAAGAGAGACTTTCCGCATATCAGAAAAAAACTTTGGAAAGAGATGTTCTGGTCAAGAAGTT
>NZ_CAMLDX010000187.1 GCF_946478885.1 uncultured Bacillus sp.
AAAAAAAGAAGTCGTCCATGTTCAGACAACTTCCGGCTGCAGGATCCCCTGCTTCTTTTGTCTCTTCCTTAAACCAAACGTATGATTCCCGTAGTTTAAGATAGGATAGTAGGGCTTTGCTCCTGGCATCACACAATATAGCACCTAGGTGTTTTCACGTTACATCAAGCTGTACTGGATATCGATCAATGGCGGATACCTGGATACCTCATGGGATAACTCAGGTATAACTCTCACTTATATCGATTTCTTTATACGGCTTTTCGCTGAAAATAAATATATCCGCAAAGAAAAAATAATACGAAGCTTCCCCCGACCACGGTCAGTAATTGATCCCATGGAACAAAAAAGACATCCTCTGTATTCCCGCCGACATACATCATTGAAAACGGCTGTGCCCATGGATAGAAGGGACCGAACCGCTTGGAATTAACGACTAAAAGGGCAGGCAAAGTAAAGATGGTATTCACAGCAAACGGTGCAGCGAAGCTTTTCCACATAACTGACAGCCATAGCTGCAGAGCAACTAAAGGAAATGTGGAAACCCAGCCCCCAAAGGCACTTTTCCATACTATTTCAATTGGAAAAGGGTCACTGAAATCTCTGATCATTCCTACAGCAAAAACAGCGCATAGATATAAGCCTTGCATGATAAATACAAGCAGCAGTAACAGTATATATTTCGCAATAAATACTTTTCCTCTTGTAACGGGCAGAGCTAATAGCTGCTTCCATCCGCCTTCCTGATGCTCGTAGCGACAAATCATGCCTGCTAGCACCCCAGTGATTAGCGGAAGAAATAATAAGGCATAGGTTATATTCATATAAAGCAGTGAAAGATGCCACTGGTTGACCTTCAATCCGTCGGAATCCGTATTCGCCATTAGTCCGATCAACAAGGCGACAAGAGGTCCTGCAAGAATCAGTGATACGGTTTTTGATTTCCACAATTTATACCATTCAGAACGTATAATGGAGAGCATTTATTTCACATCCCTTCTGGTAAAATCAAGCATCCCGCCAATATACAGGACACAACCGGCTCCAATACCAAGCAAGACGTTAATTAGAGGCTCATTCCATTCATTCTTTAGAGAAGGCCATTTCCAAATCATCCAATCCGGTAAATAATAAGCTGAGTACGTGAAAATCACCCCGAGAATAGCGGTGGTAATTGGTATCCCCTGATTTTTGCTGACTGTCGCGATCCAGAGCTGCAGAGCCAGTACAGGCAAGGCTGCAAAAAAAGGATAGTAACTGAATTTAAGCAATTCTCCATATGGTAAGCTCTCACCTAAATGAAGAAATAGACCATACAGCAGGGTAAAGATTAGCAGCAAACTCGAGGAAACAAGCAGTATAAAGAGCAAAACCGTAAATTTGGCTAAATACACCTGCATTTTGGAAACAGGCAGAGCAATCAGTTGCTTCCAGGCATTCGTTTCATTTTCAATACTAGCCATAAAGGAAGTCAATATAGCAATTCCTAATACAAGAGCCAGCGGTGTAAAGGAGCTGATATTCGCTAAATAATAGCCCCAATCATCCTCGCTTTGCTGCAGCAAATAATCCTTTCTGAATCCATAGTTGACCATCTGTAGCGCTACAACCCCGAACGGACCGAGGATGCTTAAAAACCAAAATCCCTTCCTCCTGATCTTTAAAAACTCTGCTCTCAATAATTGACCCATCATCCTACTCTCTTCTCCTCAACCATTTGCAGGAAGATATCCTCCAATGACCGTTTTTCTTCTTCTACCCGATAGATGGAATAGCCATCCTGAACAAGATTATGGACAACCTGCGCTACTTTTTTATCGGTGCACTCATTTAGGAAAATCCTCCCTTCATGATGATCCGCCCGTATTCCCCGTGCCAGTAACGAACGCCAGGCCGCCTCACTGTCACTAACATTCAATGTGATTTTCTGCTGATCGTACTTATGCATTGCCTCAATGGAATCTTGAAAAATCATTTCTCCTTTTGTCAGGATTCCAACAGTCGTTGCCATTTGATCAATCTCAGATAGCAGATGGCTGGAGATTAGAACCGTCATGCCAAATTCAGAGGGCAGTCTTTTAATTAAATGACGAATTTCAATAATACCTGATGGATCCAGTCCATTGGTAGGTTCATCCAAAATCAACAGCTCCGGATGATTTAACAGAGCAGACGCAATCCCAAGACGTTGTTTCATTCCGAGGGAAAAACCATTCACTTTTTTATTTGCCGCCTCTGTCAGCCGGACAATTTCCAGCACCTCATGAATGCGTGATTTAGGGACTCCAAGCACTTTTCGTAGCGCCTCCAGGTTTTCATATGCAGTTAAGTGCGGGTAGTACGATGGATTCTCAACAAGGGAACCTACTTTTTTTAAAATATTGATTCTCTCTTTTCGTAAATCCTTTTTAAATACTTCAATCGTGCCGGATGTCGGCTTCATTAGTCCCAAAAGCATACGAATGGTGGTTGTTTTTCCTGCTCCATTCGGTCCCAAGAATCCATAGATTTCTCCCTTTGGAATTTTCATTTCTAATTGTGAAACAGCATAATCTCTGCCAAAACGTTTTGTTAACCGATTCGTTTGTACAACATATTCCATATTCCTCACCTCATCCTTTGATTATAAGAAGGGAAGGTTAAAATACGGTCTGAACCAAGTTTAAATTTTGTTTAAAAAAAGTGCATGCAACAA
>NZ_CAMLDX010000188.1 GCF_946478885.1 uncultured Bacillus sp.
AAAAGAGGATAAATAATTGTACTGCTAAAGGAAGCCGGATTGTCCTTACCTGAAACGGGTGTTAGTTTTACAAAAAGAGGGAAACTCTATCAATTAGAGTTTCCCTCAATATTCCGTAATTAGATTCAAAAAGAGTTTCTTATGAATTGACAACCATAGAATTCAATTCAAATGTATTGAAAAAAAAGAGATCCTGTGATAAATTTATATAGATAAACATTGTTTTATTTATTTTAAATAAAATATCCCTATTATAATTATACAATGTAATTGGTTCATTAGTCAACCCTTTTATAAACTTTTTTAAGGAGTGTTTGCAATGAATTCGGAACTTCAGCAGGAGCAAAAACGAGTTGAATATGTAGTAGAGACAATTACGGAGGAAATCAACAAACTGGAGGAAGAAACTGCTAGACGTAAAAACGAAGTGGTTTATATCCGCAAACACTTTTGGGATGAAGTCAAGGTGAATACTGATACCTTTGATGATTACCTTGAAACCATCATTGGCTTGAGACAAGAGGCTCAAGCTCTTTCCGTAAGTCAAAGCACCCATAGACATGTATCCAGGCGATTGTCCACGCTACGCCGAATGCAGGAGGTTCCTTACTTCGGTCGAATTGATTTTATTGAAGAGGGAACTTCTACTCAGGAACAAATCTATATTGGTATCTCCACGCTTAGTGATTCAAGTGGTAATGATTTTCTTATCTACGATTGGAGGTCTCCGATCGCGAGTGTTTACTACGATTATCACCCTGGTCCGGCTAAGTATGCAACCCCAGAAGGTATAATCCAAGGTATGTTGGAGAAAAAGTGGCAATATCTTATACGCGGCGGTGTTCTTCAATCTATGTTCGATACAAGTCTCACCATAGGAGATGAGATTTTACAGCAGGTTCTGGGAAAAGGTACTGACAAACATATGCACAATATAGTAGCTACCATTCAACAGGAGCAAAACCGGATCATCCGTCATGATCGCGGGAAGCTTCTCATTGTTCAGGGTGCAGCCGGCAGCGGCAAGACATCGGTCGCCCTACAGCGGATTGCTTATTTGCTCTACAAATATAGAAATAGTATAAATGCTGATCAAATTATTCTCTTTTCTCCTAATTCGCTATTTAACAGTTATGTGTCAAATGTACTTCCGGAACTCGGCGAAGAGAACATGCAACAGGTCACATTTCAAGAATATTTAGATCGTCGGCTAAGTAAAGGATTTCACGTTGAAAATCCCTACGACCAATTGGAATATGTTTTAACTGCTGCGAATACCCCTTTGTATAGGTCAAGGATTGCGAGCATCCGATTTAAAGCATCCACCCGTTTTTTTGAGGCGATGGAATCCTACAGGAGATCGCTGGAGTTATCCGGAATGTTATTTAAAGGAATAATGTTCAGGAGAAGGCCGATTGTGACCGCTCAACAAATAACAGAAAGATTTTATAGTCATGACACCTCGCTCCGCTTCAATAACAGACTGGAAAAATTGAGAGATTGGCTGCTGAAGAAAATAAATGAAGCCGAAGAGGTGGAACGGACTCAGCCATGGGTACAGGAGGCAATTGAACTGCTTAGTAATGAGGATTACCATAAGGCGCACGCCTACTTAACTAAAAAAAGTGGCTTTAACAGAGAATCGATGGCCAACTATGAGATGGAGACGAAGGCACTGTCTCAATTGATTGTTCATCAGAAATGGAAACCGTTAAGAAAACGCATTCGGGCGTTTCGTTTTATCGACATAAAGGGGATATATAAGCAGCTTTATACGGATCCCTCGCGGATCAAGCAGTGGATAAAGGGGGAGGTACCGGCGGAGTGGACGGATATTTGTCAAATGACGGTGAAAATGCTAGATGCAAGAAAGCTGGCTTACGAAGATGCGACTCCATTCTTACTGATGAAGGAGCTGATTCGGGGCTTTCAGACAAACAGTTCGATAAAGCACGTACTTGTTGATGAGGCTCAGGATTATTCACCGTTACAATTTGAGTTTCTAAAGCGCCTATTTCCTTCGGCAAGAATGACTGTGCTGGGTGACTTTAATCAGGCGATATTTGTTCATGCAAGCGAAATGGATGATTTTCACACACTTATGGGCTTATACGGACAGGGTGAAACGGAAGTGATCAACATGACACGCAGCTACCGATCCACAAAATCGATGATCGAATTTACACGCAGACTAGTACCTAACGGGGAACGGATTATTCCTTTTGAACGAGATGGTGAGCGGCCTGTGCTCACACAATTAGTTAATCACGTAGAATTGCATAGCTGCATTGCCTCCAAAGTTGCAGATTTGCGAAGTCAAGGGGTTAATAATATTGCGATAATATGCAAATCTGCTGAGGAAAGTATAAGTGCATATGAATCTTTGTCCTGCATTGATGAAATTAAACTTTTAAAGAGCAGCTCGATTGAATATGAGCAAGGAGTAGTTGTAGTGCCGTCATATTTGTCCAAGGGAATTGAATTCGATGCTGTCATTATTTATGATGCATCGGAGCATGTATATGGTGATGAGAGCCTGCGCAGAGTTTTCTACACTGTTTGTACCAGAGCCATGCATTATTTGCAGCTTTACAGTGTAGGTGAACCGAGTCTGTTTTTACGAAACGTATTGCGGGAGGGGTTCATTCAAGCTGGTTCTTAAACATAAAAAAATGATCGTAAAGA
>NZ_CAMLDX010000189.1 GCF_946478885.1 uncultured Bacillus sp.
ACTAGCATTTCTGCCATGGTAAATCCCTGCTCACGGAACCCGCTCGCAGAATTGTTTTGTTTTCCCTTGAACATCCTCATAGCGGATACATACCTCACTCTCTCCCTCCTGCCAAACCAGCTCATAACGAGTGTTTTCTTTAATGACGGTATTGTTCACCCGTTCAGGATGGTCAATTAGGACCGTTTGAATATATTCATATAAGATATGTAGGGCTGCCGTTTCCTCATGAACCTGCAGCGTCTCTTTTTTCACATGGATTAAGGATGGTACGAGGAACCCCGTTATGAGCAACCACCCCGCAAGACTCAGCATCAGTTCAGCGAAATAAAACCCATCATTCTTTAACCACATAAATTCTTCCGACTCCAATCTGAATGTATAAACAATAGTTTTGCTTTCCTGCCGAAAATCGGATGGTCCCAAATTGTGAAATCCTTCCATCTGAGCCAAATTCAAAAATTGGCTTTAAAGTACCCTGTCCAATCTGAATGGATTGCGGAATATCCCGTTCCACGATTCGTCTACTGTTCGATTCCTGAACGATGAAATAACGGTTCTCCTTTGGTCTTATATAAACCTTAACAGGCTGCTGAAGGGAAATCGCATACTGCTGAGCATAAAGAAGATCAGCCTTCAATTGTGCGGAAAAACGTTCTTTTTCAAGTAATACATACTGTGGACGGAGAAGCACCGCGGCGGTCGCTGCCATGACGAGAAATACACTCAGAACAAACGACATTTCAATAAGAGTAAAACCGGCTTGCCCCCTCACCCTGGTTACAGAATTCATGGCGATGTTGTGACGCTTCCGTCTGTTCCAATGACAATATCGTCTCCATTTGGACATTTCGTTTCGCCTTCTTTTAAATAGCCGTCATCCTTCAGTTCTTCAAGTGTCGGCAATTTGCCATGGTCCATTTCATAGGCCTGCACCTGGCCTTCAATCATCCGGACATATGCCTGACAACCTTTATTATTAATAGTCGAATTATTTTTTGTCACATTCGGAATGGTAATGAGTAATAAAACTGAAATCACAAGCAGAACGATCATCATCTCTATTAATGTGAAAGCATTTTGCTCGTTTATCTTTTCGATAGCTAAACGAGCATATTTACTGTCCTTCATTTCGATCAGAGTAACACCGTCTTGTTTCTTTACCATAAAGCTGCTCCTTCCCTTATATTCCGTCTATTATATGAAACATTGGCAGTAATACAGCTAAATACATAGCGACAATCACCAGGCCAATCACAGCATAGATCGCTGGTTGTATTTTCTTCATCATTTTTTCCATTTTCTCTTCCAGCATTTGCAAACAATGCTGAGCAAAAAACGCCAGCTCCTGCTCAAGCTTTCCATTTTTCTGACCATGATGAATAACCACGGATAGTTCTTTTTCAAAAAAAGGATATCCTCTTACAATATCGTCCAATTTCTCTCCTTCCATTAAACTCCACTTCATTTCCTGTCCCAATTGACTGTAAAAAGGTTGCTGGACATTGCGTTCAAAGATGAAAAATGCTTCGTTCACTGCCAATCCACCCCCAAGCAGATAGCTCAATTGTATGGAAAAATAATGAGTACAATAGAGACGAAAAAAAGAAGAGGCAAACGGGATTTTTAGCAGCCGCCGTTTTTGTTCAAGCGGTGGCAGTTTCCGAAAGTGAAAAAAATAATAGTAAGCGAAGAAAAGGAAAAAAAGAAAAGAGAGAACAACAAAAAGAGGAAGGATACTGCCAAAAAGGGTTAAAATACGAGTAAAAAAGTTTTCTTCAATATTCATTGCAGCAAATAAAGAAGTAAATTGCGGCAGCAGCAATTTCTGCATAAAGATAAACAACAGGAGCGTAATAAGGATAAGAAAAATTGGATAGGCCAGCAGTTTTTGCAGTTTCGCCATATCCTGAACCCTTTTCTCTATCATGCTACTCCCGGCACGGAACGCTTCAGCTAATCCGCCATGCTGTTCCGCAAAAAACACATATCCAACTAAGTCATCATGAAACGCTAATTTCTGCAATACCTGTGAAAATCGTTCACCGCTTTTTAATGACTGAATCCCTTCTGCGACGTCGTCCTTAAAACGCTTTGGCAGATGATTAAGAATTGAATTCATTGCATCTGCTAATGGATAACCTCTTGAAAGCAATTCCCCCGTCATTTTTAAAAATCGCGCTTGCTCGCTAAGCGGCCATTTACGTCGTTTCATACGATAATATCCAACGTTCATATTCACTCTCCCGTATGTAGCCTAAGGCAATGCCTTTGCGGATTTCATCCCGCAGCGTCCGAAAAAGATACCCGCTCTTTTCCCCTCTTGCCTCCCGAATCGCTGCAGACAATGTTGTGCCATCAAGGACTTCAAATATCCCTGCCTGCTTTTCCCTCGTTAATGTGAAACAGTGCGGCGGACAATCTCCTGGACAATACGGACACGTTAATTCAACCAGCCTTTGCGCCGTAACCGCAATCAACGTTTGCTCTATTTCCTGCCAGCCGATTCCAAATTCCCGCAGCCTATAAATCGCACCCCTTGCATTTCTCGTGTGCATCGTCGTTAAGACAAGATGACCAGTTAAGGCAGCACGGACAGCCACCCTGGCTGTTTCTGAGTCGCGAATT
>NZ_CAMLDX010000190.1 GCF_946478885.1 uncultured Bacillus sp.
TGGAGAACTTACATTATCAAATGATGAGAATGGCGGTGGGTCAGTTACAGTTAAAATCCCGATATTCCAAAAGGATGATTAATCAAAGCTAATCATCCTTTTGAAATATTGGGAAAAAATATCTGAAGCTCAGCTCGTTTTTACTTATATAAAGAAAAGCTCTGGGACTACTAAAATACGGTAGTGATACAATATCTTTTATGTAATGCAAGTATATTTACATTTAATAATACAAGAAATAGATACAAGGTACTTGGGATAGAAGAACGATAAAAATCGTTGACATGTTCCCGTCTACCGATAGTGCTAAAAACGCAGTGGATATGCTTCCGAGAACGGACGGATACATTCAAATGTCATTCGTTCTGTCCTCTCGAGCCGTGTTGAGTGCGTAGTATTGATGTCAAGGGTATAAAGTTAAGTGTAAAGAAGGCCTTAAAATAGGTCATTTATGCCTTTTAGAGGCTAAAATTGAAGCTTGGAAATCGTGATTTACTTGCTACGTTGGAATATATCTAAGTGGCGAATTTTCAAGCGTACAGAGCGGTTTAGATGTCAATCTTCGGGATAGAGCAGCATAGATGTCGGGGGTTCGCAACACCAGGATAGATGTTTTTTTGATTTCGGGTGGAATGTATTGATAAAAGTTTTATTAGCCCAATTTTTTTGTTTATTTTGCTTTCCGGATAGATTTATTTTAATTCAAGCATAATAAATCTTATATAGGGGGTAATTAAATGTATTATTCGAGTGGTAATTATGAAGCTTTCGCTCGTCCCGTTAAGCCTGAAGGTGTTGACCACAAGTCCGCTTATATTGTGGGGTCCGGATTGGCTGCATTGGCAGTTGCATGCTTTCTTGTTCGCGATGGGCAAATGAAGGGGGAGCACGTGCATATTCTTGAAAAGGATCCGATTCCCGGCGGTGCGTGCGACGGATATTTGTATGAAAATCTGGGATATGTTATTCGAGGCGGACGCGAAATGGACAACCATTTTGAATGTATGTGGGATTTGTTCCATTCCATCCCTTCCATTGAAACAGAGGGCGTCAGTGTTCTGGACGAATATTATTATTTAAACAAAAAGGACCCAAACTCTTCATTGATGCGTGCTACCGTCAACCGGGGTGAAGACGCACATACCGATAAAAAATTCGGTCTGAGCGATAAAGGCGCTAAGGAAATTATGCATTTGTTCTTTACGCCCGATGAAAAGCTGTATAACAAACGTATCAACGAGTATTTTAGCGAAGAAGTTTTAGATTCCAACTTTTGGCTGTACTGGCGCACCATGTTTGCTTTTGAAAACTGGCATTCGGCACTTGAAATGAAGCTTTATATCAAACGCTTCATCCACCATGTTGGGGGCTTGCCGGATTTTACCGCACTGCGGTTTACCAAGTACAACCAGTATGAATCCATGATCCTTCCCATGATCAAATACTTGGAATCTAATGGTGTACAGTTTCATTACAATACCAAGGTTGTCAACGTCAAATTTGACATACAAGGAGAGACAAAGCTGGCTAAACGCATGATAATTTTCCATGACGGCGCGGAAGATTCCATTGATTTCACCGAAAATGACTTAGTCTTCGTCACCAATGGTGGTTGCGTTGAGAATTCCACACTTGGAAGTCAGAACACACCAGCTCCGTTTAATAAGGAAATTAAGGAAGGCGGCGGCTGGGATATGTGGAGGAAGATTGCGGCACAGGATTCTTCTTTCGGTAATCCGGACAAATTTTGCCATGATCCGGAGCAGAGCAACTGGATGAGCGCTACCGTAACGACCCTCGACGAAAAGATTCCGCCTTACATCCAAAAAATCTGCAAACGAGATCCGTTCTCTGGAAAGGTTGTTACTGGTGGAATCGTTACTGCAAGGGACTCCAACTGGCTTTTAAGCTGGACTTTTAATCGCCAGCCACATTTCCGCTCTCAGCCAAAAGATCAGCTTGTAGGTTGGATTTACGGTCTTTTCTCGGATAAACCCGGAAATTACGTCAAGAGGACGATGCGCGAGTGCACCGGTAAAGAAATTTGCATGGAATGGTTATATCACATTGGTGTACCGGAGTCCGAAATCCCAGAACTTGCGGAGAAAAGTGCCAATACAATTCCCTGTATGATGCCGTATATCACAGCGTTCTTTATGCCTAGGGAAAAGGGGGACCGCCCTCAGGTCGTTCCGAAAGGCGCAGTCAACTTTGCATTCCTTGGTCAGTTTGCTGAAACTGTTCGTGATACAATTTTTACAACGGAATATTCTATCCGAACCGGTATGGAAGCTGTTTATACGCTGCTGAACATTGACCGAGGCGTTCCGGAGGTTTGGGGCAGCGTTTATGATATACGTGATTTGCTAAATGCTACAGTGAAACTCCGCGACGGTAAAAAAATCACCAACATGGAGTTGAGCCTAAAGGAAAAGATGGCTCTGAAAGCAGTCCTTAAAAAAATAAAAGGTACTGATATTGAAAAACTGCTTTTAGAATATAAAATGATATGAATATCGTAAAAAGTTAAATCTGTATTACATATCGGATTTTGTTAAGAAAGTACCATCCCTTTTTAGTTAATACAACTAACGGCACCCTAATT